>JAAFHE010000240.1 GCA_013298265.1 Lysobacterales bacterium
CGCCCGACTACCGCGTCGCCGATCTCGACCGTCGACCCTGGGGCACGGCGACGTTCCGCTTCACCGGACCTGATACGGCGCAGGTCCGCTGGACGCCGCAGGTCGCCGGCTTCGCCGCGGGCAGCCTGGATCTCGTGCGGCTTACGGAGCAGTTGGGGAGAAGCTGTCGCTAGGTAAGGTAGGGGACAAGGCCGGTGCCGGCGGATTCTTTCTCAAGGCGAGGCAGAGAGCGGCGAGTGCGATGCCTTCGTTGGCTTCGTACGTTCCGGCCCGATCCAGTCGGTTGGCGCAGGGGGAGCCGGCGTGGTGAACTCCGATGACTTCCCAGTCCTCGTTGAAGACAGGGCTGCCGGAGTTTCCCGGTTCGGTCGGCGTGCGGTAGTGAATCAGGCGCGGGATGCCGTCGTATGACAGCAACAGGCTGTCATGCAGCGAAATCTGCAGGCCGCCTCCCTTGGGATGGCCTACTACATAGACTTTCGCGCGCGGCCCCAGGTCCGGCATTTTGAGGTTGATTGCCAGTCCTTCGCCGTTCGGGCGCGTGTCGAGCGTCACTACACACAGGTCGAGATCGGTGCCTGGGTAATTCGGAATGAACGAGCCGCGCGGTGGCGAACAATAGAGCACCTCCTTGACGCGGTACTCGGGCGGCGGTGCGACGCGGCCACTGTCCAGCTCGAACTGGATGCGCGCCCTTCGTGAAGGGATCGAGTTTGGTACACCGCAATCGCTGATGACGTGCGCATTGGTCACGAACACCAGCTCCCGGCTGCCGTCGCCCCAGAGTTCTCCGCGCTCGATAAGAAAACCCGTGCCGATACGCCTGCCGTTGTCCGACGACACGCAGCCGATCGATTCGCAGATACGCAGCACATGGCGGACGGTCGCAACGGAAAACGTGCTCTGGCCGCTGAAGTTCTTCTCCAGGACGCCCGGGTTCTCGCGCAGGTCCTGCGCCTGCGCGGCGCTTAATGCCAGTCCCTGCGTGGCCGCCTGTTGGCGCAGCGAGAGGATATGAGCGAGGCGAGAGGCGCAGTCCTTCTCCGCGCGCAACGGATCCCCACGCCATATTTCAGTCAGCTGCCGCACATAGGAGCCGAGGTCGAATGGACGCGTGTCGGCATGGTTGATGAAGCGGCACAGCCACAGTTCGGCTGCGTCGCACTCGCCCAATGCGAGGTGGGCTTCGGAGAGCGTGGCGAGAACCCACGGCATGTCGCCGGCTTCACGGTTCCATTGGTCCCTGCGTACACTCCACGCCAAGCCTGCAGCCACGTCGTCGCCGGGATGGCTGCTCTCCAAGGCCTTGCCCGCGTCGCGATGAGCGCTGACCTTTTCGATCAGCATAGCGATCAACCCTGTAGCGAGCCCGTCGGTCCGATCGTCCGGCATTGCCGACGGCGGGGGGAAATCGGTCCGCTCACGGATCAGCAGCGCGAGCGCATTGATGCCGTGCCGGTATCGCGTTTCGTCAGCGTCGTACTGCTCGTGATAGTGATGGATGGCCTGCCGCAGCCACTGGCGCGCATGGTCTGGCCGACAGCCTTCTGGCCGCTCAGCCTCTCGTACGAAGCGGTCTTTGGCGATGCGGCCGAGGAGGCCATACAACTCGGCGGTTTCGAACGCGATGGTCTCCGGGGATACCGCCGCGTCTGGCCATTCCTGCGTCTCCAGCAACTCGTTGATCAATGTTTCCGCATCCTCCAGCCGGCGCAGGTTGATCAGTGCCTGGGCATGCCGATTGCCGATGGTGATATCCCGGCGATCCGCCTGCTGCCACGCTTTGGCGATCCGGCACGTAAGCCCGAAGTGGAGGCGATCGTTGAACAGCCGTACGAGTTTTCGCGCCTGGCCGACATCGGGCTCGGAGGCGCTTTTCTGGATGGCGGTCACCAGGACCTGCACCGCCTCCGCGAGCACCCATTCGATGTCGCCGATCCATTCGCCCTTCAGTAGCCGCTCCGCTGCGGCGTTTGGGGCGTTCGTATCGGCTTCTCCGGGTTCCGAGGCATTCCCGTCGTCGAATACGCTCATCGCCTACTCCTTGTCTGTGGACAAGGAGTGCCGCGGAAGCCGGCTTCCTCTCAGCCGGCAAAGCCTGCCGCCCGCAGCGCCGCTGCGGTCAAGTCCGACCCGCCCTCCCTCTCAGCGCGGCGGATTGCTCTTGAGCAGATCGCGGATCTCGGTCAGCAGCACGACATCCGCGGCCGGTGGTGCCGGCGCCTCGTCTTGCTTCTTGATCATGCGGTTCATGAGCTTGATCACGAGGAAGATCGCGAACGCGACGATGGCGAACTGGATCAGGGTATTGAAGAACGCGCCGAACTGGACCGCGACCTCGCCCTTGCCGTCGGCGCCGGCCGCCTGCAGTACCCATTTGTAGGCGGAAAAATCCACGCCGCCGATCAGCATGCCGATCGGCGGCATGATGATCTGGTCGACCAGCGACGCGACGATCTTGCCGAAGGCGGCACCGATGACGACACCGACCGCGAGATCGATCACGTTGCCGCGCATTGCGAATGCCTTGAACTCGCTGAAGAAGCTCATAGTCCGTCTCCTGATGACTGTGCTGTGGATGGCGGCGGCCCCCCGCCGCGCGAAGGTGTTTTACACGATAGCGCGGGCGGTCGGCGAGGCATGGGAAACCTGGACCGGTACCGCGCCCGTCGCGCCGCGGCGTAACTGTCGCGCTTTCGTGGCTGTGTCCTCGCGCGCTGGCGCGCTTATGGCTACGGCCTCGTCGCGTGCGTTAGACGATCCGCCCGCGCAGTGAGGCTACGCCGCCGAGCGTGGCCTCGAAGACATCACCGCGGGCCAGCGCGGCGACGCCGGCCGGTGTGCCCGTGAAGATCAGGTCGCCGGCGGTCAGCTCGAACAGTTTCGACAGCTCGTGGATGATCTCCGCGACGTTGAAAATCATCTCGCTGATGTCGCTGTTCTGGCGCGGCTCGTCGTTGACGAGCAGGGACAGCGTCGCATGCTGCGGATGCGCGCCCGCGCCGACCGCACGCAGCGCCGATACCGGTGCGGACGCATCGAAGCCCTTGGCCACGTCCCAGGGCAGGCTCTTGGCCTTGGCCACGGCCTGCAGGTCGCGCCGGGTCAGATCGAGGCCGACGCCGTAGCCGTATACATGATGCAGCGCCGACTCGACCGGTATGTCGCGGCCGCCCGAGTGCAGCGCGACGACCATTTCCACTTCGTGGTGCAGGTCGTTCGTGGCGCTGGGGTAAGGCACGTCGCCGCCATCGGTGACGACGACATCGGCGGGCTTGAGGAAGAATGTAGGCTGACTGCGGTTCACTTCGGCGCCCATTTCCCTGGCATGGTCGGCGTAGTTGCGGCCTACGCAGTAGATGCGGTGGACCGGAAAGCGCTGCTCGCTGTCGAGTACCGGTACGCTGGCGGTCGGCGGAGCGGGGAAGACGAAGTTCATGGCGGCCTCGGCTCGGGAACAGGAACAAACAGCATAGCAATCGGCCGGCAGCGCCGCGCTATAGTCGGCCGCATGAGCGTGAACGCCCCGGACGCCGCCGAAACCCGCCTGCTGGACCGCTGCACTGCGCTTGATGCGCGCCTGGTCGCGGCGATCCGCCGCATCCGGCTGCTCCAGGTCGTCAGCTGGCCTGCGTCGGCGCAGCAGCATTTCATCAACAACTGGCAGCGCGGGTTCCGCAGCCTGCCTGACGTGCGCTACGCCGTGCCGGACCTGTCCGACGAGCGCGCGGAGCTGATCGCGATCCAGGCCGAGGCGGAGGCAGGGCATCCGGTCGGCGACTATCTGCGCCGCAGCGCAGAGTCCTGGCGCATTGCGACCGAGCTGCTGCAGTCGGTCGGCACGGCGGCCGTGACCGGGCATTCCATCCGTCTCTACGGCCGTCCCGGTGACCGCCTGCCGGGCTCGGAACTGACCAACCTCGACGCCGCGCGCCACTTCATCGGCCTGGCCGGCGAGCTGGACCAGGAAATCCTCGCCAGCGAGGCCGACTACTGCATTCCGGCGGAAACCCTGCAGGCGGAGCTGCAAACGCAGCTCGACGCCTTTTTCCACTCACACAAGATCGAGGTCGAGATCGACCCCGACCTCATTGCCAAGGCGGCGGCCGGACCGACCCGCATCCGCCTGCGCTCGGCAACGTGCTTCTCCGAATACGATCGCCACCAGCTCGTCGAGCACGAGGCCTTCGTGCATTCGCTGACCGGCCTCAACGGGCGCGAGCAGCCGCACCTGAAGTCGCTGGGCCGGTCCTCGCCGCGTGTGACTGCGACCCAGGAAGGTCTGGCCGTTTTCGCCGAACTCATGTCCGGTTCGATCGACATCGAACGCATGAAGCGCATCTCGCTGCGCATCGTCGCGATCGACATGGCGCTGTCCGGTGCCGATTTCGTCGACGTGTTCGGTTATTTCCTCGAGGCCGGGCAGACCGAGTCGGACAGCTTCTCCTCGACCCAGCGCGTGTTCCGCGGCGTACCGGTGCACGGCGGCGCAGCATTCACGAAGGACAATGTCTACCTGCACGGCCTGCTGACCGTGCACACCTTCTTCCGCTGGACGCTGAAACAGCGCCGCCTCAACCTGTCGCGCGCACTGTTCGCCGGCAAGATGGCGCTGCACGATGTGATCGCGCTGGAACCGTTTTTCGACTCCGGCTACATCGCCCAGCCGCTCTACCTGCCGCCCTGGGTGCAGCGCGCGAACGGCCTGGCCGGCATGCTCGCGTTCTCGCTGTTCGCCAACCAGATCCGCATCAACGCGGTCGGTGCGGACGACCTGGTGCTGGGCGTCTGATCGCCCGCCGGGCGCATCGGCCGATGCGGACAGGGGCTATCTGATCTGGTTTACACCGGTGGCGCGGATACCTTCGAGTCGTTTCTCGATCTTCTCCTGCAGCTCAGGCTTGTCTTTGAACAGCTTCTCGATTTCCTTGGGCGACTTCCCGCGGATCAGGTCTACCTCGGCCGGTTCATATCCCAGCTTGGACAATCCCTGGTCGCCGGCCTTGCTCAGGGCTGTCGCTCTGCAGATCGACTCGCAGCTTTTGGGCTCGAACGGCCACGTGTCGCAATCGCAGGCGGCAGCGGCGGAAGACAGCAGGAACAAGGTCAGTCCGAAAAATGCGAGTCATGTGTTCATGATGATTCTCCGTGCGGCGTCTTGCAGGTTATCCACCACAGGAAATAGGCGGCCAGCCACAGGCCGGCGAACGCGAATCCTGCGGTGGCGAAATCGAGCTGGTAGCTGAAGGACTCGTTGATGAGGCCCGGGACGTTTTCGCGAAACGTTCGTGCCACGACGAGGGCGACATAGCGCCGGCCGATATCGATCGACTGGTAGATCGATGCGCCCAGACATATCCAGGCCGGAACGATCCAGAAGAAAATCAGGCGAGGCCCGATGGCGGACGGGCGGCGTAGCGAGGAGCCCAGCAGCAAGGCCGCCAGTCCGCCGAATACGGCGATGCTCAAGGTGCGCAGCGACTCGCTGAGCGCGACGGCGCGGCCCATCTGCTCGATGCGCTGTTCCCGTCCCGGCTTCGATGGTGCCGCCGCGGCTACCTGGAGCGAGTCGAGCACGACCGTCGTCCCGGGCAGTTCGACGGCGGGCGGCGGCGTTGCCTGATCCGTTTTGGGCGCAGCGTTCTCGATCGGTTCCCGCAGTACCGACAGCAGTCCTTCCATCGCGATGCGGTTCGCCTCGATACCGTCCACCTGGCGCTCGATCTCCTGCAGCGTCGGCGTCGCGATCGACCAATGCAGCGGTAAGGTCGAATACTCGGACGCATACAGCGCAAATTCGACGTACGTACCGCGCCACAGTTCCTCGCTGCATACCAGGCGTCGCAGTTGCGCTTTGGCCTGGACGGCGCGGGCGCTGCGGCCCGCATATAGCGCAACCAGCGGATCGAGCAGCTGGGGCATCAGGTACTCGCCGATGGAACGATCGTCGTCGGCCAACGCCGCTGCGGCCGTTGCGCCGGGAAAGCCGCAAGCGCTGCCGTGCCGGGACTGTGCGGTCGGCAGTGGATCGTTGCGGATCTGCACCAGTACCGGCCGGATCCGGTTACCGTAAGTGCGCTGCAGGTAGGTCAGCAGATCCGCTGCCGTGGCCGTGCCGGAATTCTCGAAATAGCCGCCGTCCACCACGCGCAGGCCGGCGCAACGTCCGGACTGATCCGGCCAGCGTCCGGCGGGGCTTATGTAGGTGAAGCGTGCGCTGTTGTGTATCGCGGCGCTCAGCGGGATATCGAGACCTTTCAGGCAGGTGTTTGCATCGACGGCGCCGGCGAACACATCGCCGAAGTCAGCGCCCATGCTCAGCGGCGACTGGATCATGCGCTCACCGGTGCTGGCGATCGTGGTGTTCAGCAATAGCAAGGGGCGATCGGCGTGCACTCCCTGCCACAGCTCGGCCAGCGGGCGTCTAAACG
>JAAFHE010000248.1 GCA_013298265.1 Lysobacterales bacterium
CGTTGCGCGACGGTGGGGACAATGGCCGGACCAACCGCCGCTAAAAAAATGGCCCCGGAATGCGGGGCCATGCAAGTCCGCGCGGGTCGGCGCGGAGGAGAGAGGCGGTTCAGGCGCTGAGGCGGCCCAGCGCTTCATTGAGGCGGGCAATGCGTGAGGCCAGCGGGGCAATGAGCGGTTCTGCTTCGCTGGAGGTCTTCTGGCAGCGGATGCTGGCAATCGCGAGCTCGAGCTTGCCCTTCTCGATCAGCAGGTCCACGCGCATGAACAGCGGATTGACCTGAATCATCGGATCTATGGCGGCGTTCATGGCGGCGTTCCCCCCGAATGGGTTAGTTAGCAAGTTTTGTGATGCAGTTCGCGTGCCAGTCGCGGCGATTTGCGCTGTTCGTCACAGTTGACGCGTTTTTTCCGCCAGGTGACGGCGAGGGTCGCATCCTGACGTGGCCGAACACGTTCGTTCGCACACGCATAGTTCGATCGGCTTCACGGTTTGCTAATGCGGCACACGGATATTCTTCAGCAGTCCAAAAAAGAAAAACGCCGCAGCTGCTTGCGCAATCTGCGGCGTTTACCGGTTACTGGCGCCCGGCACACGGTCCTCTTGGATTCCCCCTGTTCCTAAGACCGCCGGGCGCCAGCCTCTAAATCCTGGGCAAGAAGACTTGCCTGAGCTAGATGCCTCGCCGCAGCTGTCTTTGGTGCGTCCTCCCACCGACGCAGAGCCGGCCCCTGAATTCCGACTATCGACGTGCTCGCAAACGCCGCGCGTCGGTGGGAGTGCGTGAACGGTAATGCAGGGGGCGTGCCAACCGCGTGTCGACTGACACGGCTGTCGCCGCGAAAGTCATCGGGTCGGCATCTTGCGGCGGCAGCAGAAGGGGTTTAAGAAATCCGGGCTAGAATTCGCGCCGTTTCCGCGTTCAGTGCCGGTCTGCCATGGATTACCCGCGTACCTTCGATGTCATCGTGATTGGCGGCGGCCATGCCGGCACCGAAGCCGCACTCGCGTCCGCGCGCTGCGGCGCACAGACCCTGCTGCTGAGCCACAACATCGAAACTGTCGGGCAGATGAGCTGCAACCCGGCGATCGGCGGTATCGGCAAGGGGCACCTGGTGCGCGAAGTCGATGCGCTAGGTGGTGCTATGGCCCGTGCGGCGGACCAGGCCGGCATCCACTGGCGCGTGCTGAATGCCTCCAAGGGCGCCGCCGTGCGCGCGACCCGCTGCCAGGCCGATCGCGCGCTGTACAAGGCGGCCATTCGCCGCATGGTCGAGAGCCAGCCCAACCTGAGCCTGTTCCAGCAGGCCGTCGACGACCTGATCCTCGTCGGCGATCGCGTCGGCGGCGTCGTCACCCAGATGGGTCTGCGCTTTCGTGCCGGTGCGGTGGTGCTGACCGCTGGCACCTTTCTGGCGGGCAAGATCCATATCGGTTTCGCCAACTACGCCGGCGGTCGCGCCGGCGATCCGCCGGCCGCGACGCTGGCCTCCCGCCTGCGGGAACTCACGCTCGGCGCGGACCGGCTCAAGACTGGGACGCCGCCCCGTATCGACGGGCGCAGCATCGACTACCGCGAACTCCAGCCGCAGCCGGGCGACGACCCGATGCCGGTGATGTCCTTTCTGGGCCATGCCGCGGAGCATCCGCGCCAGCTGCCGTGCTGGATCACCCATACCAGCGAACGTACGCACGACATCATCCGCGCGGCGCTGGATCGTTCGCCGCTGTACACCGGCAAGATCGAAGGCGTCGGCCCGCGCTACTGTCCGTCGATCGAAGACAAGGTCGTGCGCTTTGCCGACAAGAATTCGCACCAGATCTTCATCGAGCCGGAAGGCCTCGACACGGTGGAAATCTATCCGAATGGAATTTCAACCTCGCTGCCGTTCGACGTGCAGCTAGAGCTTGTGCGCTCGATCAAGGGATTCGAGCAGGCGCACATAACGCGCCCCGGCTACGCGATCGAATACGACTATTTCGATCCGCGCGGGCTCGACGCATCGCTGCAGACCAAGGCCATCGCCGGCCTGTTCTTCGCCGGCCAGATCAACGGCACGACGGGCTATGAAGAAGCTGCCGCGCAGGGTCTGCTCGCCGGGCTCAACGCCGCGCGCGCAACGCAGGGCAAGCCGGCATGGACGCCGCGCCGCGACGAGGCCTATCTCGGCGTTCTCGTCGACGATCTGATCACCAACGGTACGACCGAGCCCTACCGCATGTTCACCTCGCGTGCGGAATACCGCCTGCAACTGCGCGAGGACAATGCCGACCTGCGCCTGACCGAGCAGGGCTTCGCGCTGGGTTGCGTCGACCAGTCACGCTATGACGCGTTTCGCATCAAGCGTGAGGCGATCGCGACGGAAACCGCGCGTCTCGGCGCGATCTGGGCTGCACCCGGCAACGCGATCGGGCGCGCCCTGGAAAGTACCCTGGGGGTGAGCCTCACGCGTGAAGCCAGCGCCCTGGACCTCCTGCGCCGGCCGGAACTGGATTACGCCAGCATCGTTCGTGTCGAGGGCATCGGCCCGGCGACCGCGGATGCGCGTGTAGCCGAGCAGGTCGAGATCGGCATCAAGTACGCGGGCTATCTCGATCGGCAGCGCGATGAGATCGAGCGCCAGCGCCGCCACGAAGACACCGCCATTCCGGCCGCGTTCGACTACGCGGCGGTATCCGGGTTATCGGCAGAAGTCGCGCAGAAACTGATCCACGCGAAGCCGCAGACGGTCGGCCAAGCGGGGCGCATCGCCGGCGTGACACCCGCGGCGATTTCCCTGTTGCTCGTGCATCTGAAGCGACGCGCGGCGTAAGGCATCGGCGTCGCATGCTTCGGCGGCGTCATCCGTGCGGCGTTTCTGCAGAGAACCCGCCGCACGGCGGGATGTGCAAGCTGCTAGTGCGATCCGGAACGGATCGCCCGAGAGTCGATCGCGTAAGCGATTGATTCTCGGAGAACGTGCGCGAGCTCTGCTTGCGCCGTTCGATTGAGAAAGGAGTTTCTGCTCCTTTCTCAACAACCTGCTAGAAGCGATAACCCAGCGAGACCCCGTAGGCCAGGGGGTCGATATTCACGGTGCCTACACTGACGCCGTTGACGCGCGCTTTGGTATCGATGTCCATCCAGCGCAGGTCGACCGACACCAGCCAGCGCTCGTCGATCGCGAAATCCAGCCCCGCGTGCGCTGCGGCTCCCCAGGACTTGTCGAGCGTCAGCTGCGTAGCGGCAAGCGGTCCGCGCTCGTGAACATCGAAGAATGCCGTGTAGTTGAGGCCGACGCCGACGAACGGCGAGACGCGACCGTCCGGATTGAAGTGATACAGCACCGACAATGTCGGGGGCAGATGCGAAACCTCGGCAGCACTGGCGCCGTTGAGTCGCACCTCGTGCTTGAACGGTGTGGCGGCCAGCAGTTCGATGCCCCAGTTCGGCGTGAGGAGACGCTCGATCTGGAAGGTCGGGCCCCAGTCTCCCGACACGTCGGCGCGCAGCGTGCCGCCGGCAAGCGTGCCGTTGTTCGATCGCGGTTCGACCTGATGCACACCGACCTTGAATGTCCAGTCTTCGGCGTTTGCGCTCGTGCCGCCCAGGAGCGAAACGGCGAGCAGTGCGAGTGTTGCAGTAACTCGGGTATTCATCGTGATTACACCTTGCAGTTGGCGGATGTGCGTATCGTCGCAGCGACGCACGATGTGGCTCTTGATCTTTGTCAAATCGCCGGCGCGCAGGCGCAAATGCATGCGTCAGGCACTAGAATGCCCGCCCCAGCGCCCTCGACCGACGGGACGCTGCTGTTCAGCCAGGAAGATCAGGTTTCATGCTCACCATCGAACAGAAAATTGCCGAAGAAATCGTCGCGAAGCCGTCCCAGGTGCGTGCCGCCATCGAGCTGCTCGACGGTGGCGCGACCGTTCCGTTCATCGCTCGCTACCGCAAGGAAGTTACCGAGGGGCTCGACGATACACAGCTACGCAACCTCGAAGAACGGCTGCGCTACCTGCGTGAACTCGAAGAGCGCCGCGCAGCGATCCTCGCGAGCATTTCCGAGCAGGGAAAGCTCAGTGATGAATTGAAAAAAGAAATACTTTCATCGGATACAAAAGCAAGGTTAGAAGATTTATACCTGCCGTACAAGCCCAAGCGCCGCACCAAGGCGCAGATCGCGCGCGAGGCCGGATTGCAGCCGCTGGCCGACGGCCTGCGCGCAGACCCGATGCAGAAACCCGAGGAACTCGCGTTGCGTTTCATCGACGCGGAAAAGGGCGTGGCCGACATCAAGGCGGCGCTGGATGGCGCGCGCGCCATCGTGCTGGAGGAGTTCTCCGAAGATGCGGCGCTGGTCGGCGAGCTGCGTAGCTGGTTGAACGAGCGCGGCCAGGTGCGCGCCAAGGTTGTCGCCGGCAAGGAGAACGAGGGCGCGAAATTCCGCGACTACTTCGATCACGCTGAACCGATCAAGGCGATTCCCTCGCACCGCATGCTGGCGCTGTTCCGCGCGCGCAACGAAGGCGTGCTCGATCTCGAACTGGAACCGACCACCGAACCCGACAACGGGCATGCGGAAGCCGAGGGCCGGGTCGCTGCCCATTTCGGCATTGCCCAGCGCGGCCGCCCGGCGGATGCCTGGCTGCTGGAAACCTGCCGCCAGACCTGGCGCATCAAGCTGCACCTGCATCTGGCGCTGGACCTGTTTGGCAAGACGCGCGAGGGCGCCGAGGACGAGGCGATCCGCGTGTTCGGCGACAACCTCAAGGACCTCATGCTGGCGGCGCCGGCTGGACCGAAGGTCGTCCTGGGCCTGGATCCGGGCATACGTACGGGCTGCAAGGCCGCCATCGTCGACGGCACCGGCAAGGTGCTCGCGACCGGCGTGATCTACCCGCACGAACCGAAGAACCAGTGGGACCAGTCGATCGCGCAACTCGCGGCCTGGAGCCGCCAGTACAGCGTCAGTCTCGTCGCGATCGGCAACGGCACGGCGTCGCGCGAAACTGACAAGCTCGTCGGCGAGCTCATGAAGAAGGCGCCCGAGCTGAAACTGGCCAAGGTCGTCGTCAGCGAAGCCGGAGCCTCGGTCTATTCCGCGTCGGAAATCGCGGCGCGCGAATTTCCCGAGATGGACGTGAGCCTGCGCGGCGCGGTGTCGATCGCGCGGCGCCTGCAGGATCCGCTCGCCGAACTCGTCAAGATCGAGCCCAAGGCCATCGGCGTCGGCCAGTACCAGCACGACGTCAATCAGGTGAAGCTGGCGCGCGCGCTCGACGCCCGGGTCGAGGACTGCGTCAACGCGGTCGGCGTCGACGTCAATACGGCCTCGGCGCCCCTGCTGGCGCGCGTTGCCGGACTGTCCGCCTCGGTGGCCGAGAACGTCGTCAAGTTCCGCGATGCCAATGGCGCATTCCGTAGTCGTGAACAATTAAAGAAAGTGCATCGGCTCGGCGACAAGGCCTATGAGCAGTGCGCCGGCTTCCTGCGCATCCCCGCAGGGGACAACCCTCTGGACGCGTCGGCCGTGCATCCCGAGGCCTATCCCGTGATCGAGCGCATCATCAAGGCCTGCGGCCGCGAAGTGAAAAGTCTCATCGGCGATGCGGCGTTCCTCAAGACGCTGCGCGCGGAGCAGTTCACCGACGAGACCTTCGGCCTGCCGACGGTCAAGGACATCCTCAAGGAGCTCGAGAAGCCCGGCCGCGATCCTCGTCCCGGTTTCGTCACCGCGACGTTCGCCGACGGTGTGGAAGATCTCAAGGACCTCAAGCCCGGCATGGTGCTGGAAGGCCGTGTCTCCAACGTCGCCGCGTTCGGTGCCTTCGTCGACATCGGTGTGCACCAGGATGGCCTCGTGCACGTCTCTGCGCTGTCGACCAAGTTCGTCAAGGATCCGCGCGAAGTGGTCAAGGCCGGCGATGTGGTCAAGGTCAAGGTCATCGAGGTGGACATCCCGCGCAAACGTATCGCGCTGACGATGCGTCTGGACGACCCGATCGGTGAGGCGGCCAGTCCTGCCGGCGCCGGCGCCGTCCCCGGACAGCGTCGCGACGAGCGTGGGCCGCGTCGTGACAGCACGCCGCGCAGCTTTGGTCCCAAGCCGGGCAGTGCGCCGGCACCGTCGAGCAACGCTTTCGCCGATGCGTTCGCGAAGGCCAAGCGCAGCTGATAAGGTGCCCCGGACGCGGCGAATCCGTCATCGGTTCGCCGCGAAACGCACCGCCGCGATCGCGTAGTCGTCCGTGACAAATGCCCGCGATTTTGCCCAGACCAGCCGGCCGGCGCGCAGTGTGCGCTGCCGGCCGGACGCAACGATGAGTGAATCCCATGCGTTTTGAAAAAAAA
>JAAFHE010000241.1 GCA_013298265.1 Lysobacterales bacterium
GTGCGCGCGCTGGCCAAGAAGCTCGGCGTGGACCTGACGCGCGTCGCCCCGAGCGGCGCCGGCGGCGTGGTCACGATGAACGACGTCAAGGACGCCGCGAGCAAAGGCTCGGCACGTGTCGGCAGTGCGCCCGTGGCACCCGCGCCCGTCGCCGCGGCAGCGGCTCCCGCGACAACGCCAGCCCCGGCAGCGCCAACTCTGGCAGCGGCTCCCGCGCCGCAGCGCACCGCGGTTTCCGCCTCGGGCCAACCCATGCGCACGGCACCACCGGGCGCACCGGCTGCGTTGGGCCAGCCTGAGCAGCTCAAGGGCGTACGCCGCAACATGGCACGCGTGATGGCCGACGCGCACGCCAAAGTGGTCCCGACCACGCTCTGCGACGACGCCGACCTGCATGCCTGGCTGCCCGGCAACGACATTACCGGCCGCCTGATTCGCGCGCTGGTGCGCGCCTGTAAAGCGGTGCCGGCGCTCAACGCCTGGTTCGACGGGGACAACCTGACCCGCACCCTGCATCCGCATGTCGACGTGGGCATCGCGGTCGATACCGAGGACGGCCTGTTCGTGCCGGCGCTGCGCAACGCCGACGTGCTCGACGCGGCCGGACTGCGCCAGGCCATCAACCGCCTGCGCGACTCGGTGCGCAATCGCTCGATTCCGGCAGAAGAATTGAAAGGGTATACGATTTCCCTTTCCAACTTCGGCGTGTTCGCCGGCCGCTACGCCACGCCCGTGGTCGTGCCGCCCTGCGTCGCCATCGTCGCCGCGGGCAAGCTGCGTTTCGAACTCGTGCCGGTGATGGGCGGCGTTGAAACGCACCGCCTGATGCCGCTGTCGCTGACCTTTGACCACCGCGCCGCGACCGGCGGCGAAGCGGCGCGCTTCCTCAAGGCCATGCTCGACGATCTCGCGCTGGCGTCCTGAGCCAGCGCAGCCGGATCCTGCAGCCGAACGCCCCGGAGTGACCGCGTTGCCGGGAAAGAGCCCTCTGCGCGCCGGGTTCTTTCCTTGCAGGGGCCGTGCTGGTACCGGTCGAGGCAGCCTGCTAGCCTCGCTTCGTTCGTCGTCCGACCAGGAAATCGGCATGCCGGGAGAGCAACCTCTACGCACCGCCGCAGGCGCGTATGTTCGGCCAGATCGAAGTTGCGACCGGCCAGTCCAGCGGTACGCCGGTACTGCTCGGCTCGATCGTAGCGGTCAGCGCGCGGGTCTTCCGCATGATCGAGGGACACATCATTCACGCCGCGCGCAGGAACCAGGACCGCAACGGACTCAAGGGCTTTGGCGAGGCTTTTCTTGCTTCGCCGCCACCGGGCTGAAACGCGGCCTTCGCCACGCAAGTGGTCATTCGCCAATCGATTGACTTTTACCTTTATGAATAAATACCAATTGCTGGTTTCGCTCGCCTGCGCCTGTGTCGCGGCCACGCATCCGGCCACGGCCGTCGATATCGAACTCGTCAGCCGCACCACGCTCGCCGGGCCAATGGACGGCAACGGCCCCGTCGAGCGCATCAGCACGCTGACGCCGGACGGTCGCCATACCCTGTTCAGCTCGTCGGCCAGCAACCTCGCCGCCGGTGACACGAACCGCGGCGCCGATCTGTTCCTGCATGACGCCTCGACCGGCAGCGTCGAACGCGTCAGCGTCGGCACGGGCGGCGCCCAGGCGCAGGGGAATGTCGGCACGATCGGCGCAGCCAGCGACAACGGCCGCTATATCGTGTTCGACAGCAATGCGCCGGGCATCGTCGCGGCACCGACCCACGGCCGGCGTCAGATCTACCTGCGCGACCGCGTTGCGGGCACGACGACACTGCTGACGCAGGTCGCCGGCGCCGCCGCGACAGCCGACAGCGCGAACGCGCAGCTCAGCGCTGACGGCCGCCATGTCGTGTTCGACAGTTATGCCGCGTTTGACGCGGACGACACCAACGGAATGCGCGACATCTACCGTCTCGACCGCCAGACCGGCCAGTTCGAGCTGATCTCGGTCAGCGTCGACGGCCGCACCGGTAACAACGATAGCTATGAGCCGCAGATTTCCGCCGATGGCAGTGCCGTCGTGTTCCATACCCGAGCCAGCAACCTGGTCGCCGGCGATACGAACAGCGAAGTGGATCTGCTGCTGCGCAAGCCCGCCACCGGCAGCACCCAGCGCGTGACCCTCAAGTCGGACGGTTCGCAGCTGAACGAATCCCCCACACTGACGCTGAGCCAGGCGCTCAGCGGTGACGGCCGGTTTGTCGCGTTCAACGCGTACGAGGGGCTGGTCGCGGACGATACCAACGGCACCACCGACGGCTATCGCTACGACAGCCAGACCGGCAGCCTGCAGCGGGTGACCCTCGGCCCCGGCAGCGTGCAGATCCCCTTCGGGGCCGCCGTCAGCGCGCTGTCGCGCGACGGCCAGCGCATTCTCATGCAGTCCGGGGCTGCCGATATCGTCGCCGGACAAGCGCAAGCCAATTCGCGCGCCTTCCTGCGCGACCTCGCTGGCGGCGCGATCACCTACGTCAGCTTCCGCGCCGATGCCGAGCGGATCGGTGACGATGCCAAAGACGCGCTGTTCTCCGGCGACGGCAGCGTCGTCGTTGCCCTGGCGTCCACCGACAGCTTCGTTGCCGGCGACACCAACCGCATGTACGACGCCGTGCGGCAAGACGGTCGCAGCAGTCCGGCCCAGCGTGTGTCGGTGCCGTCCGCCGGCATCAGCCTGGCCGCGGCCAACCACAACAGCGGTGACTGGAACCACGGCTTCGCGGCGAGCGAGGACTCTCGCTACGTCGCGTTCGGTTCGCAGGCCAGCAACCTCGTGGTCGGCGACACCAACAGCGCGAGCGACATCTTCGTGCGCGACCGCCTGCTCGGCACTACCGAGCGCGTGTCGGTCGGCTCGGACGGAGCCCAGGGCTTCTGCGGCAGCAGCGAAGCCGACATCAGCGCCGATGGCCGTTATGTGGTCTTCCACAGCTGCTCAGCCTTCGTGCTGGGAACGCCGTTCCCGCGCATGGATGTCTATCGCCACGACCGCCTGACGCAGACGACGGCCGTCGTGAGCCTGACACCCGGCGGCGCAATGCCGAATTCCTACAGCTGGTTCCCGACGGTTTCCGACGACGGCCGCTACGTAGCCTTCTCATCCTGCGCAACGGACCTCGTCGCCAACGACGGCAATGGACTCTGCGATATCTTCGTGCGCGACATGCAGGCCGGCGTGACGCAGCTCGCCAGCCCCAGTCACGACGGCATGGGTTCGAACCGCGACACCTACGATTCACGCATTTCCGGCGACGGCAGCACGATCGCGCTGGCGTCCTGGGCAACCAACCTCGTCAGCGGCGACACCAACAACGAGTACGACGTGTTCGCTTTCAACCGCGCCACGAATCTCGTGACGCGCGTCAGCGTCCCGTCGGCCGGCGGTCAGGCCGACAAGGCGAGCTATCTCCACGACGTCTCGCGCGACGGCAACCAGGTGCTGTTCACGAGCTTCGCCACCAACTTCGGTACGCCGGTGCCGTTCTCGGGGCTGTATATGCACGAGCGCAGCACCGGCACCACTGAGCTCGTCAGCCGTTCGGTCACCGGCGCGCCACTCGGCGGCAATCTCAACACGGCGGCGATCTCCGCCGACGGGCGGCACGTCGCGTTCGTTTCCGACGGCCTGAATTCGGGGCTCGGCAATGGTCTGAAACTCGTGCTCTACGAACGTGATCGCACGCGCCTCGGCCTAGTTCTTCGCCTCGACGTCCACAACCCGCTGTCGGGCGAACTCCGCTTCGACGGCGGCGGCCGGCTGCTGCTGTCGAGCAGCGACAACCGCCTCGTCGAGGACGACGCCAACAACCATTTCACCGACGTGTTCCTGCTCGACCGGCTCGTCGACTATCTGTTCGACGACGGCTTCGAGCCGGCGCAGTAGCGCGCAAGTCCCCGCACGGGCGGCCGGGCGGCTTGACCTGCGGCCCGGCCGCATAGCTACAGTGGCAGCTCCGTTCCCAGAGGCGCCGCCATGCACCACAGCCGTCTGTGCACCGTGGTACTCGATTGCAAAGTGGATGACCTGACCGAGTCAGCGGAGTTCTGGAGCCGAGCGCTGGGCAAGCCCATCGCCACGCTGGACCAGGACGGCGACGGCCGCTACGCCGAACTCGAAACGGCCGACGACGAACCGATCATCCTGCTGCAGCGCGTGGAACATGAAAGCCGCGTGCACCTGGACATCGAATCCGACGACGTGGACGCGGAAATGCAGCGTCTCGAAGCACTCGGCGCGAAGAAGATCGCATTCCGCCACGGCCGCTGGTGGGTCATGGAAGCACCGAGCGGGCATCGCTTCTGCGTGGTGCGGCCGCAGCGCAAGACGTTCGGGCCGCATCTGAATCGCTGGGACTGACCGGCTGCCGACAAAGGGAATAATTACACTTTCTCCATTGCCGCCAATGCTCCACGCGATCAGTCTAGCTGGTCCCACGGCAGGCCGCGGCAATAGGCCTGCCGGCGCTGCTGCATCAACAGCAGATCCGCCGCCTCGGTCTTCTCGCGACGCGCCAGCGTCAAGACCCGCTGCTGCGCCAGGCACGCTTCCTGGGTACGGCCGGCACGGGCGAGCAGTGCCGCCCAGGTATCCGCATGCGACGCATCGTCGGTCAGCAGGCCGTAGCGCGCCTGGCCGTTCAGCTCGATCAGCCGCTGCGCATCGCTGCGCGGGGCGAGCGGATCGGTCGCGACCGCCCACGCGACGTTGTTGAGAAGTTCGCGGCCGAATTCCTCGCCATCGGCTTCAACGCTGGCCAGCCACGATGCCGGCGTCGGCATCTCGGCACCGCAGTCCGCACCCGCTGTCGCACACAGTGCGGCCAGCTGAAAGCGCGCGAGGGAGTTGCCTTTGGCCGCCGGCTCGCCCAGGCGTTGCCGCGCCGCGGTGATATCACCGGCTTTGACATCGAGCCGCGCCAGGCGCGCGGGCCCGAGCTGATGCGGGCCGGCCAGCGTTAGCCAGTGCCGCGCCGCGGTTTCATCGCGCGGCTGGCCGGTGCCGTGATAGGCGGCGAGTCCCAGCCGCATCGCGGAGCGCCGATCGCCGGCCTCAGCAGCCCGCTCCAGCATCGCGCGGCCCCGCGTACGGGCCGCGGCGCCCGGCTGGCCTTCGAGCTGGATGCCGGCTTCGCCCAGACACGGCGGGTAACCGTCCGCGGCGCAGCGTTCCGCATACGCGAGACCTGCGGCCTCATCGCGCAGCGGCGAGTCCTGCCGCATCAGCGCGCGCACGATCTCGATGCGGGCCAGCGTTTCACCGCCTTCGGACGCCTTGTGCAGCCACTCCATCGCGTTGCGTGACTCGGCGGGACTGACAAGCAGCCGCCGCGCATGCAGCAACTGGCAGCGCGCGATGCCGGCGCGCGCCGCGGTGGCGAACAGCTCCGCTGCCGCAGCTTCGTCGGCCGCAACTCCGAAACCGTCGCGCAGGGCCTCGCCCAGATCGCAGGTCCCGAGCGCCGAACCGCGCTCGTGCGCGCGGCGGAACATCACGGCCGCCCGCGCCGGATCGCGCGCGGTGCCGAGGCCGTTCTGGTAGGCGCGCCCGAGGCTGCCCATGCAGTCGCCCGCGTCGTCGCCGGTGAGGTCGGCGCAGCGCGCGTAATAGCCATAGGCGCGCGTCGCGTCGGCGGCGACTCCCTGGCCGTGCTCGTAGTGCCAGCCGAGCGCGTGCAACGCATGCGCGTCGTTGCCTTCCGCTGCTGCTTCGTACAGGACCAAGGCGCGCGGCAGGTCGCGCAATTCCGCAGGTCCGCTCGAATACAGGTCCGCCAGCGCGACGATGCAGGCCGCGGCGCCGCGTTGCGCGCACGCCTCCAGCCTCTCCACACCGGCGGCGACCGCGCGCGGTACTCCGTCGCCGTCGATCAGGATGGTAGCCAGTGCGACCTCCGCATCCGTGAACCCCTGTGCCGCGGCCTTTTCGAACCAGCGCATCGCACCGGCGACATCCTTGGCGACGCCGTCGCCGAGCCGCAGCGCGACCGCGTAGGCGTGCTGGCTAGGCGCATGGCCGCGGTGCGCGCCGACCGCATAGAACGCCGCGGCGCGCGCCGCATCCACGTCGACCCCCAGCCCGAGCGCATGGATTTCGCCGAGCGCACCGTAGCTCGCCGCATAGCCCTGCAGCGCGCTGCGCAGGTACCACGCGCGCGCCTCGGCGCGATCCGTCTCCACGCCGAGTCCATTCTGCAGCGCTGTTGCATAGTTGAATTGTCCCGCCGGATCACCCCGCTGCGCCGCCAGCCGGTGCCAGGTCGCCGCCTCGGCCGCATCTTTGTCGACGCCATCGCCGCGCGCGTACACGATGCCCAGGCGTGCTGCCGCCCGGGAGCTGCCCAGCGCCGCCGCACGGCGC
>JAAFHE010000242.1 GCA_013298265.1 Lysobacterales bacterium
ACACTTACCGGCGCAAAGGGATCAGCGCTGACCACCCGTTGCAGCCGATGCCGGCGCTGCCGGTTCCGGTGGAGCAGCGGCGGGCTCGTTCGCGACGACGTTGTCGGTGATCGGCAGATAGACCTTGAACTGCTGCTCGTCGTCAGCGACGGTGGCCGGGTCGGTCAGCATCACGTCGAAATAGCGGTTGCTGTTTTCGTTGAAGCGATAACCCAGCGACATGGCATACGCCTTGAGCGCAAGGCGCGTCAGCGGCAGGCCCGCCGGGCTGCCGGTCCAGGTCGTGACGAGCGCCTTGCCGGCATAGCCGGTACGGGCGACCACGTTGCCGGAAACGATCAGATTGCCCTTGCGGTCCAGCTGGCCCGGCACCGGTGCCGGCGGCTCGGCACCTTGTTCAGTCGCCGCCGCATCGGCGGGAGCTGCCTGCGGGGTGGCCGGTCCTATGGTGAAGTCCTTGCCGTCGATCTTGATGGCCGCGGTGCTGATTCCCTGGGCAACGTCGAAAACATAATTCTCGTCGCCCCACTCCACCGTCGTCGTGTGGCGCGAACCGACCGGGCTGAGGTTGTTCTTCTTCATGACCGCGGCGATCTCCTCCATCGCCTTGTCGGTTGCCGCGGCGACTTCGTCGAGGCTGCGCGGCGCCGAGGTCGGCACGACGAGCTGCGGCTGCACCGGCACGTCGGCGACGAAGACTTCGTACTGCGTGTAGTCGACGTTCGGAATGGCGGCCATCTGCTGCTGCAGGCTGGCGAGATTGAGCTGGATCTGCGTCGCCGGATCGCCGTTGATGTAGAGGCCCGAATAGCGCGCGATCAGGTCCCAGCCGTATTCCACGTCATAGGCCCAGGTCACCTTGGTGATGCGGCCGTTTCTCTGCGGCTCGAGCGTGATCGTGTAGTGCTTGTTCTCGCCCTTCCACGGATTGGTCACCTTCCAGGTCAGGCTGGTATCGCCTTCCTTTGTGACGACTTCGAAGCTGCCGTTGCCGGGATTGGGCTTGGTGCTGGTCCAGTTGATCCTGGTGCCCTGGCCGTAGTCCGGGCCTTCGAGAGAAAACTGCGCCTTGGGATCCAGCATGCGGATCGCGCCCCAGTCGGGGAAGCGGCGGAAGTTGCTCAGCATGTCGCTGATGTGGCGGCCGTTATGGCTGATTTCCACGGATCGTTCGATGTGCCCGGACGACGGCAGCGCCAATCCGATAATGACGGCCAGCGCGAACACGATGATCGCGGCCACAATGAACTCAAGAATACGCGTCATTCCAGATGTCTCCAGGACTAATCCGCTCGGGCGGCCTGTATGCCGCCACTGCCTATCGCAGGGTAGAAAACGAACGAGACCGGGCACGCGCCACTGCAGCGCGGACCGGCTCGCCGAGTCGCGCATGGTACTTGCTCCGGATCACGATGGCTATTGCCTGAACCCAGTGATCGCGACCGCTTGACAGCATCGGAATTTTTTCCCTGAAAACGGAAATTCCTTGCCGCAACAGCGATTTGCAGCACCGCAACGGGCGAAGCGGAGCACCGCGCCGCGGGCTACGCCAGACACCGGCCCGCAAGCAGCGCAACGCGCGCTGCAACGGACACTCAGACGATGCCGAGCTCGAACGCCTTGAGCACCGCGCGCGTGCGGTCGCGCACGCCGAGCTTGGAGAGGATGTTGGAGACGTGGTTCTTCACCGTGCCTTCGGCTACGCCCAGCGAATTGGCAATCTCCTTGTTGCTGTAGCCGCCGGCCATGAGACGCAGGATCTCGGTCTCGCGCTCGGTCAGCGGATCGGGCCGGTCGAGGCTGACGAACTCGTTGTGCATGCGCTCCAGGCCGGACAGCAGACGCTGCGTAACCACCGGCGCGACCAGCGACCCACCGGCGGCGACGGCCTTGACCGCATTGACGAGCTGGTCGAGCGAGACGTCCTTGAGCAGGTAGCCGCGCGCACCGGCCTTGAGCCCGGCGAGCACGAGCTGGTCATCGTCGAAGGTGGTCAGGATGATCGTCGCCGGCAACTGATTGGCCTGGGCCAGGGTATTGAGCACGTCGATGCCGCTCATTCCCGGCATGCGCAGGTCCAGCAGGACCACGTCGGGCTTTTTCAGCGGGATCATCTCGACGGCCTGGGCGCCGTCGGCGGCTTCGGCAATGACGCAGATGTCCTCGGAAAGCTCCAGCAGACTGCGTATGCCCTGGCGCACCAAGGTCTGATCGTCCACCAGCAGTACCGAAATCATGCAGTTGTCTCCAGGGGCAGCCAGGCGTCGAGGGCGAAGCCCCGGTCCCGCGCTGTTGTGATGTTCAGGCGTCCGCCGAACTGGGCCAGGCGTTCGCGCATTCCGGCCAGACCATTGCCTGGCTTGAGGTTGTCACTGCCGCGACCGTCGTCCCGCGCGCGGATGGCGATCTCGCCGCCGTCCTGCTCGAAACGCAGCCACAGGGTACGCGCGCCGGAGTGACGCACGGTATTGGTGATGATTTCCTGGGCGCAGCGCAACAGCACCTGGGCCCGGTGCGGATCGTCGACGCCGAAGCGCGGCGGCAGTTCCAGCTGGATCTCCAGCTGCGGTACGCCTTCGATCAGGGTATGCAGCGCCTGGGTCAGGTCGATGCGATCGTCGTCGCGCATCTGGCTGACGACCTCGCGCACGTCACTGAGCAGCAGCTTGGCCACCGACTGGGCCTTGCGCACATGTTCCTGCGCGGGCTGCTGCACCAGATGACTCGCCACTTCGAGATTGAGGCTCAACGCGGTCAGGTGGTGGCCGACCAGATCATGCAGTTCGCGCGCTATGCGCAGCCGCTCGGAAATACGGCTGGATTCCGCCAGCAGCGCGCGTGTCGCGCGCAGCTCCGAGTTGAGGCGGCGCTGCTCGTCGCGCGCTTCGCCCTGCTGCTTGGCGATCAGCGACGTGAAGAAGACCAGCGCGGAAATGCCCAGATACAGGCTGGACTGCAATACGGCGTCGCCGATCGACCAGCCCGGATTGCTGGCGAAAACCGGCACCAGCACATAGTTCTGCGCCACCATGCAGATAAGCGCGACGCGAAACGGCATGAGCCAGGGCAGCAGCATTGACTGCACGACGAGCAGCATGGCGCTGAGCCCGCTTTGGCTGTACCAGCCTATCGCCACGGCCAGCGCCACCAGCACCGCCAGAAGGGCCAGCTTCAATGGCACGAAGCGACGGCTGCCGAGCTTCAGCAGCAGCAGCCAGAACACCACGCCAAACACCGCATAGCAGACCACCCAGGCCGACAGATGCCAGAGCGGGCGCTGGTCGGCCAGCAGTTCGGTGACCAGGCTCTCATAGCGCAACAGCGGCATCCCGGCCGACACGTAGGTGAACAACCCCGCATAGCGCATCAGGCGGATGTGATTGATCTGGGCTATCTGCATGGGGCCGATGATAGGCGCGCAACGTGGCCGGCGTACCTGCCCGAAGTCACCGACCGCGACTGCCGCCGCCGCATCATGGCCACTGCCGCAGGCCCATGCGATACTTCCGCAACCCGCGGGCGCCATCGGTAGGCCGCCTCGCAACACCGCTGGAGCAACGAATGGCCATCGCCATCCGCGACGTGCGCGAGCACGAGCTGGATTCCGTCCTCGCACTGAACAACGCCGCCGGCCCGACCATCCTTGCCCTGGATTCGACGCGAATCCGCTGGTTTTTCGACAATGCGGACTATTTCCGGGTCGCCGACGTCGACGGCCACATCGCCGGTTTCCTCATGGCGATGCGCGAAGGCAGCGACTACGACAGTTCCAACTATCGCTGGTTTCGCGAACGCTATCCGGCCTTCGTCTATATCGATCGCATCGTGATCGCCAAGCCCTACCGGGGCCTGGGCCTGGGCCGCGTGTTCTATGCCGACGCAACCAGCTATGCCGAAGTGCGCGTGCCCGTGCTGTCGTGCGAAGTATTCCTCGAGCCGCGCGACGATGTCTCGGTGCTGTTCCACGGCACCTACGGTTTCCAGGAAGTCGGCCAGCAAGTCATGTCGGGCCTGGACAAGCGTGTAAGCCTGCTGGCCAAGAACCTGCCCAGCTTCGAGTTCGTGCGGGCGACCTACCTCGAAAGCCCCACCGGCCAACTGCCGAACCAGCCCTGGCTGGCTCAGCGCGAGCGCAACGGCGGCATGGCGCCGCGCCGCGCCGCGGTCGGGACCTGAAGGCATGGCCCGAACCCTGCCCAATTTCGAACCCGTGGCCGAGCTCAAGTTCGGCCAGGTCGGCATCGCCAACCTGCGCCTGAAAAGCCTTGACGACGACGCCCTCGCGCAAGAACTCAGGCACAAGCTAGACACCGCCCCGCAGCTGTTCCAGCGCACGCCGGTCGTGCTCGACCTGAGCCACCTGCCGCAGCTACCCGACGCCGGACGCGTGCGTGAGATCCTCGCGACCATCCGCGCGAGCGGCATGCTGCCCGTCGGCCTGGCCTACGGCACGAGCGAGAACGAAGCGCTGGCGCAGACCCTGGACCTGCCGCTGTTCGCGAAATTCCGCGCCGCCTACGAGAACCCCGCGGCGACCGCCGTGGAAGCGTCCGCGCCCGCGAGCACAAGCGCCGAACCGGCGCCGCCCGCGCGCGCGACCCCGCCGCCGCCCAGCGCGACGCGCGGTGCGGCCAGCCAGATGCAGGCGCAGCCGGTGCGTTCGGGGCAGCAGGTGTATGCGCGCAATACCGATCTCGTCATCACCGCGGTCGTCGGCCATGGGGCCGAAGTCATCGCCGACGGATCGGTACACGTCTACGCGGCGCTGCGCGGCAAGGCCATTGCCGGCGCACAGGGCGACACGACCGCACGCATCTATTGCCAGGACTTCCAGGCGGAACTCGTTTCCATCGCCGGGCATTACCGCGTATTCGAAGACATCCCGGCCGATCTGCGCGGCAAACCCGTGCAGGTATGGCTGGAGGGGGAGAAGCTGCTGCTGGCCAGGCTCGGTCATTAGCGTAAAAGCAACAAGAGCCATTGTGGAGAGAGCAACTTGACTGAATTCATCGTCGTCACTTCCGGCAAGGGCGGAGTCGGCAAGACCACGTCCAGCGCATCGGTCGCGGTCGGACTGGCCAAACGCGGCAAGAAGGTCGCGGTCATCGACTTCGACGTGGGCCTGCGCAACCTCGACCTGATCATGGGCTGCGAGCGCCGCGTCGTGTACGACTTCGTCAACGTGATCCACCAGGAATGCACGTTGAAGCAGGCGCTGATCAAGGACAAGCGCTACGACAACCTGCATGTGCTGGCCGCCTCGCAGACCCGCGACAAGGAAGCGCTGACCAAGGATGGCGTGGAGCGCGTGCTCAACGAGCTGAAGGACGAGGGTTTTGACTACGTCGTCTGCGATTCGCCGGCCGGCATCGAGAAAGGCGCTTTCCTGGCGATGTACTTCGCCGACCGCGCGATCGTCGTGGTCAATCCGGAAGTCTCCTCGGTACGCGATTCGGACCGCATCCTCGGTCTGCTGTCGTCCAAGACCCGGCGCGCCGAGACCGGCGCCGAGCCCATCGTCCAGCATCTGCTGCTGACCCGCTACAACCCGACCCGCGTCGCTGCCGGCGACATGATGAGCATCGACGACGTCAAGGAAATCCTCGGCATCGAAGTGCTTGGCGTGATTCCGGAATCCGAAGGCGTGCTGGCCGCGTCCAACGCGGGCGTGCCGGTCATCCTCGACGAAACCTCGAACGCCGGCCATGCCTACGACGATGCCGTCGCGCGCCTGCTCGGCGACGTGCGCCCCATGCGTTTCCTCGAAGCACCGAAGAAAGGCATCCTGTCGCGACTGTTCGGGAGCTGAGCATGGGACTGTTCGATTTCCTGCGCGGCAGCCCCAAGCAGACCGCAAGCATCGCCAAGGAGCGCCTGCGCATCATCGTGGCGCAAGAACGCAGCGCACGCGGCAGCCCCGACTATCTGCCGCTGCTGCGGCGCGAGCTGCTCGAAGTGATCCGCAAGTACGTCAACGTCGACCAGGAAGCGGTCGACATCCAGGTCAAGCGCGACGGCGATCATGAAGTGCTCGACCTCACCGTGACCCTGCCCGACAAGTCCAGCGCCGCGGCCGCGGCGGCCGCGGCTGCACGCGAAGGCTGAATCCGACTGCGGGCAACGGCACCGCCGCCCCGCAGATCGCAGGACCGAACACTGCAGCGCCGGAGCGCGCGGCCCGCATAGCGCAGCGATGACACCTGCACATTCCGACAAAATCCACAAAGACTTTCCCGCGGAACCCGAAGCGGCGGCGCCCGAAGTGATGGCGGGCGTGCTGACCATCGGCGAGATCGACCGCGACGCCCTGCGCGCGCTGCTGGCCGCGCATGCGCTGGAGCTGGTCGAAGTCGCGCCCGAGGCGCCCATCCCCGGCAGCTACTGGGGCG
>JAAFHE010000243.1 GCA_013298265.1 Lysobacterales bacterium
CGGCTGCAGGCTGATCGGCTCGTCCGACGGCGGAGCCGGCGGTTGCGTCGTTGTTGTCACGACCACATCGGCGAGCTGGAGGTTCTCGACATGCGCGACCTTGCCGAGCAGCGCCAGCGGCGCGATGTCGAGCTGCACCATGCCGATGCGTGCATCGACGCCCGCGTCTCGCCAATGCACGTTGCGCAGTACCAGCGGTCCGGCGAGGCGGCCTTCGCTGGTTCCGATCGTCAGCTTGCCCTGCGTCGCCTCGATCACCTGGCCCAGCGCGAATCGCGCGCCCGCTTCGGTACGCAGCAGCCAGAACACGGCGCCCGCCAGGACGAGGACCAGCACGCCGAGCAGGGCGATCAGCCATTTCAGCGCGCGCTTCACAGGTCAGGTCCTATGACGAGGTGGATTTGCACGCCATCCTTGGGTTCGCGCAGCGGCACGCCCAGGTCGAAGCGCACCATGCCGACGGGCGAGCGCCAGCGCAGGCCAAGGCCGGCGCCGATCTTCGGTTTGAACTCGGTGCCTGAGAACGCATCGCCGGCGTCGACGAAGGTCGCGATGCCCCATTTCGGCTTGAAGTAATACTCGTACTCGGCGCTGCCCGTCAGCAGATGCCTGCCGCCGATGACGACCGGCTTCTTGTTGGGATCGACGATGCGGTCGGGGCCTACCGTCTGATAGCCGTAGCCGCGCAGTGAGCGGTCGCCGCCGGCGAAGAAGCGCAGGTCCGGCGGTAGCTGGTCGAACTGGCCGACCCAGCTCGTGCCAACCGTGCCGCGCAGGATCAGGCGATGGCGCGGCTTCAGCGCGCGTATCCACTTCACGTCGCCGCGCAACTGCACGAAGTCGGTGTCCGACAGCACGCCTTCGGCGGCCGCGCGCGCGAGCAGGTTGACCGAGTAGCCGCGGCGCACGAACAGCGGGTCGTCGGCGCGCTTGCGGGTCAGGGCGAACTGCGGGTACAGAATCGTGGAATTGCCGCGGAGCGCGACTTCCTTGCGGTCACCGATCTCGAAGTCGCCGGTCTGCAGGTGCAGGCCGAGCGTGCGCGTGAAGCCGAGCCACTGGCGCGTTTCGCTTGCGACCAGGGTGCTGGTCTTGGAGCGCGTGGTCTCGGTGTCCTCGTCGCGGTAGTTCACGCCGACGTTGAGGGCGCGGCTGTCCGGGCCGGGCAGGGGGATCTGGTACAGCGCCGAGGCCGAGGTGAGGCGCTGCGCGAGAATCAGTTCACTCTTGAACTTGTGGCCGCGCCGGTTCATCCAGCGTCGGTCCAGTCCGCCGCGCACGCCCAGGCCGGTGTCGGTGCCGACGAACAGGCCGGCGCTATAGATGCTGCGCTTGGCCGGCGTCAGCGCCACCTTGATCGGCACTATGCCGTCGGCGGCATTCTCCACGTCGGGATTGACATCGACGACGGCGAAAT
Organism: Lysobacterales bacterium; assembly: GCA_013298265.1. Classification (GTDB taxonomy): domain Bacteria; phylum Pseudomonadota; class Gammaproteobacteria; order Xanthomonadales; family Rhodanobacteraceae; genus Tahibacter. The sequence goes on from JAAFHE010000243.1 coordinate 1,418, forward strand.
AGTCCGCCTCGCCGAGACGCTGCTGCAGCGACAGCAGTTGTTCCTGGGTATAGAAATCGCCCTCGTTCCAGGGCAGGTAGCGCATGAGGAACGCGTCGTTGAACTGGCTGCCCGCGAACTCGGTCTTGCCGATGCGATAGCGTTGGCCGGGTTCCCAGGCCAGGTGGATAGTCGCCTTGTAGGTGCTGCGCGTGACTTCGACACGGCGGGTTACCAGCTTCGCGTCGAGGAAGCCCTCGGCGAACAGGGCGGACTGTATGGCGCTCTTGCCACGCTCGTAGGCGTCGTGGTTCATCGGCTGGCCGGTCCGGGGCTGGAACGCGCGCAGGGCCAGACGCACACTCTTGAGTTCGCGCGCCGGGCCGTCGAGTTTCAGATCAAGTTCGGCGACCGCGACCGGATCGCCGGGCTTGACGTTGAGTACGGCGTTCCAGCCTTCGGCGGTTTCCTTGAGCTCGCCGGCGACGCTGGCGTCGTAGTAGCCGTAGGGTTCCAGCGCGGCGGCGATCTGCGCCGGCGCGCGTTCGTAGAGACGGCGCGCCTGCGCAGCGCTGATATCGCGGCCGGCGTACTGGGTCAGATCGAGGCCGGCGAGCGCGGCGATCTTGAGATCGCCGTCGATGCCGCCGATCGTCGTGACTATCCTGGCCGCCTCGGCCGTGGCGCCAAGCATCAGCAGCACCGCCAGTGCTACATACCGCGACGCGTGCCCGCGGTACGGCGGCATGCGGCGGCGAAGGGGCGAAGTCGGGGAATCCTTGTCAGGCATGCGACCGATCCGTGCAAACGATCTGAATTCTATCGCAGCGCCGCGACGCGCCACTGCCGCCGACGTTACAGGCAGTGACAGCGATCACACCGGATGGCATCGGGACTTACCGCGCAGCGGCGAATCTATCGCGCATGCGCCGGAGGACGCAGGCTGCGCTCGGAGAGCAGGTCGGGCTCGAATGGCACTGAGTTAAGCCCCGTCATCCCCGCGTAGGCGGGGATCCAGCGCCTTTAGCTGGGTCGAAAAGGCCTGAAGTCACTGGATTCCCGCCTACGCGGGAATGACGAAAATCGGGATGCTGCGCTTAACCCGGATTTCTCACGCCCGTTCGTGGCGACGCCGCCGAGACGCCGTCCTGATGCGCGCCGCGGACTGGGTGATGGCGAAGGCGTAGCCGACACTACGTCGAGCCGACACGAGGCAGCAGCGCGCGTCAGGGCGAGTCTATCGGCGGCCGCAGTAGAAGGGGTGTGAGAAAGGCGCGCTAGAACGCGGCCAGACGCGGGAACAGGCCGAGGAGGCCGACGACGATCAGATAGACCGCGACGACATAGTTGAGCAGGCGCGGCTGGATCAGGATCAGGATGCCGGCGATCAAGGCAAGCAGGGCGGAAATATTCACGGCCATCGCATGTCACTCCTTCAGTTGGGCCCGCCGACTGTGGCGGGTCCCTTGTCGCGAAGGGATGAAAGTATGCGGCCCAGCAATCGGCCGAGGAAACGGGAAGCGTTGCCCGCTTCCCGCACCGATGCGTTGACTGACGGTACCTATTGACGCTGCTGTTCCAGTGCGCGTGCGAGATGCGCGCCGTACTCGGCGTCGACCCGCGTGAACAGCTCGACCGCGCGTTGCTGGATGTCCGCGTCGACGCTGGCCATATGCCGCGCGATATTGCCGACCAGAGCCTCGCGCTGCGCCTCGGTCATGAGCCGGTACAGCGCGCCGGGCTGGCTGTAGTAGTCGTCGTCCACGCGATGGTCGTACCGCGCAATGGTGCCGCCGAAGGCTTCGTGCAGCGGCGGTTCGGCCAGCGCCGGATTGTCGCGCGGACCGCCGCGGCCGTTCGGCTCGTAATTGGGTTCCGCGCCGCCGTTGGCGTCGCTGCGCATGGCGCCGTCACGGTGCGCGCTGTGGAACGGACAGCGCGGTTGGTTGACCGGCAGCAGGCCGTGGTTGACGCCGAGCCGGTAGCGCTGCGTATCGCCGTAGGAAAACAGGCGTCCCTGCAGCATGCGGTCCGGCGAGAAGCCGATGCCGGGCACGACGTTGGCGGGATTGAATGCGGACTGCTCGACCTCGGCGAAATAGTTGTCGGGGTTGCGGTTGAGTTCGAGGATGCCGACGTCGATCAGCGGGTAGTCCGCATGCGGCCAGACCTTGGTCAGATCAAACGGGTTGATGCGATACGTCGCTGCGTCGGCCTCGGGCATGATCTGCACGCGCACGTTCCAGCTCGGGAAATCACCGCGTCCGATCGCGTCGAACAGGTCGCGCTGCGCGCTCTCGCGGTCGCCGCCGACGATGGCAGTCGCTTCCGCATCGGTGAAGTTGGCGATGCCCTGGCGTGACTTGAAGTGGAACTTGACCCAGAAGCGTTCGTTCGCTGCATTGAGGAAGCTGTAGGTGTGCGAGCCGAAGCCGTGGATCTGGCGATAGTTGCGCGGCAGGCCGCGGTCGCTCATGAGGATGGTGACCTGGTGCAGCGATTCCGGATGCCGCGTCCAGAAATCCCAGGCCGCGTTCGCATTGCGCAGGTTGGTCACCGGGTCACGCTTCTGCGTGTGAATGAAATCGGGAAATTTCAACGGATCGCGCACGAAGAACACCGGCGTGTTGTTGCCGACGAGGTCCCAGTTGCCTTCCTCGGTGTAGAACTTCAGCGCGAAGCCGCGTACGTCGCGTTCCGCATCAGCCGCGCCGCGTTCGCCGGCGACGGTGGAAAAGCGCAGGAATACCGGCGTCTCCTTGCCGATCGCGGCGAACAGGTTGGCCTTGCTATAGCGCGTGATGTCGTGGGTGACGCGCAGCACGCCGTAGGCGGCCGAACCTTTGGCGTGCACCACACGCTCGGGAATGCGTTCGCGATCGAAATGGGCGAGCTTCTCGATCAGCCAGAAGTCCTGCAGCGTGGCCAGGCCGCGTGGTCCTGCGGTCTCGCTGTTCTGGTTGTCGGCAATCGGGCGGCCGGCGGCCGTGGTGAGGAATTTCGTGCTCATGGCGTCTGCTCGAGGGCGGGAGTCGACGCAAGGCTAGCCCGGTAGCGGCGATAGGGGAAATCGATAGGCCGGATCGAGGCTATAGGTCGAAGCTATTTCGAGGGGTGGCGCTGCGCGGTCAGCGACAGACACCCGCGCCGATGCGTGCCCATGTCGAACCGATACCTGCGACTGACGACAAAGGTTGCTGGTTTCATAACCGCGCCGGTCCGGAGCCTCGTCACGCAGGCCGACGCCAGTCTCAAGCAGAACTTCGTCGTGAATTCTTATGAGTTCTTCAGACGCAAGCAGCCTGAGCCTAGGGCTTATCGCCGCGCCAGCTTGCGCAGGGCGGAACGGTTTTGTTCGATGGTTTCTCTCAATGCTTCGGAAAATCTTTGGCGCTTGCGCAAAGCATCGAGGGGCGTTCCGCCTGCAGTTTCCACACCATCGTCGATCTTTGAGGACAGGTTCGACAAGTCGCGGGGTCTGATGATGATGTGTTTGCGAACGATCTTGCTCATGAGGTGACGGTCTATCGCTCGGAGGCCCTGAAGGCATTGTCAGCCGGTCGCGCGGCTGCGCGACCGGCTGAGGCAAATAGACTAGCCTGCACCCGTGACCGAACGCGAGTCCGGTGCCGGCAGGTCCTGCTGCCGCTCGACGGATTCCGGTATCGGAAGGCCCAGCGCGTAGTTCACGGCATGGTAGGCGGACAGCACCGCGCCTTCCATCCAGCCGGGCAGGTAGGAAACCTGGTCTCCGGCGACGATGAACTGCTGCTCCGGCCGCAGCAGACGCTGATAGGCAGCGGCATGGCCCTCGTCGGTATGGTTCCATTCGGCCCAGCCGCCTTCGATATGCGGCACTTCCTGCCAGGCGATCGACAGGCCTTTTTCAATCGGAACCTGGCGACGGAATTCGGCGTGCAAGCGCTCTCCACCCTGCAGCGCCAACTCCAGGCGCGGCTTCAGTTCCAGCTTGCCGAATTCGGTGGCGACGGGATTGTTCCTGGCGTCGTAGTTGTAGGCGCCGGTCAGCACCGCCGGGCCGGGGGCGAAGTAGTCGGCCGACGGATACCACACCTGCGTGATCGGGTGGGCTATCCAGCTGATGCCGCCGAAGATCTGCGGGCCATTGGTATTGGCGGGTCCGCGCAGCGCTTCCCAGAAGCGCGAGTTCGCCTGCCAGCCGACCTTGCAGGTTTTCGCGAACTTCACCGTGCCCACGGCCTTGCGGTATTCGGCGCTGAAGCTGGCATCCAGCCGCGTGGCAAGCAGCGGCAGCGGGATGGTGCTGATGCAGTAGTCGACGGTTTCGGCGGGATGCTTCTCGAAGCCGATGCGCACCTGGCCGCCGGCCAGGGTCACGCGTGTGACGACCCTGTTGGTCAGCACCGAGTCCTTGCCGAATGCATCGCGCAGGGCATCGACGATCTTGCGCATGCCGCCGACCGGATGGAACAGGGTGGTCTGCCAGAGATAGTCCTCGGCCTGGTAGAAGCGGTGGGACCAGAAGCGGGACTTGAGCAGTTGGTCGAGGTCGAGCGGTTTGATCGGCTCGCCGGGGTTGATGACACCAGGGTCGCTCACATAGCCGCTGCGCGTCGAGCCCAGGTATTTGTAGGGCGGATCACTTTCTTTGCTGATATTGCCAAAGGTGGACAGCAGGCTCAGGAGTGCGTCGCGATCCGCTTCGCTGAGCGTGTCGTCCAGGCCATGCTTGTTGATCGCCTTCGCCAGCAGTTCGGCGATGTAGCCTCGTGTGTCGTTCGCCACCTGGCGGTTCTTCACTGCCTTGCTGTCGAAGGCGCCGTCGGCCTGGAAGTGATTGGCGCGCGTCTCCATGATGTAGGGCTGCAAAGGCACGTTCAGTTCCTGGCACAGCTCCAGCAGGGCGACATGGTGATAGGGAATGCGCCCACAGCCGGCTTCGAAATACTGGCTGCGCGGGTCGCCGCTGAACCGGCAGATCTGGTCTGTGCGACCGGTC
>JAAFHE010000244.1 GCA_013298265.1 Lysobacterales bacterium
ATCTGGGCGTTTGCGCATGTGCTGCCCGGCGCGCGCATCGGCGCCGACTGCAACATCTGCGATCACGTCTTCACCGAGAACGACGTGATCGTCGGCGACCGCGTCACGGTCAAGTGCGGCGTACAGCTATGGGACGGTCTGCGCGTCGAGGACGATGTTTTCATCGGACCGAACGCCACCTTCACCAACGATCGGTTCCCGCGCAGCAAGCAGTATCCGGAGGCGTTCGCGCAAACCACACTGGGTCGCGGCGCGTCGATCGGCGCGAACGCGACCATCCTGCCCGGTGTCAGCATCGGCCAGCACGCGATGGTCGGCGCCGGCGCCGTGGTCACGCGTTCAGTGCCGCCGCACGCGATTGTCCGGGGCAATCCGGCCCGCATCATCGGCTACGTGGCCTCGGCCACACCGCAGTCCGGCAAGCCCGCCGCCGCGACGCCGTTCCCGTCGCAGCCCGGCGTCGCCGCCACGGAGTTGCCCGGCGTTACGCTGCATCGGCTGCGTCAGGTCAACGATCCGCGCGGCAACCTCAGCGCCGGCGAATTCCCCCACGACGTGCCGTTCCCGGTACGCCGCTACTTTCTGGTTTATGACGTGCCCAGCACGGAAACCCGCGGCGAACACGCTCATCTGGCCTGCCATCAGTTCCTGATCTGCATCAAGGGCAGCGTCGCCGTCGTCGTCGACGACGGCACGCGCCGGCAGGAATTCCTGCTCGACCGTCCCGAACTCGGCGTGCACATGCCGCCGATGGTCTGGGGTATCCAGTACAAATATTCCAGCGATGCCGTGCTGCTCGTGTTTGCCTCGCATCATTACGAGGCCGGCGACTATGTGCGCGACTACGACCAGTTCGTTGCACTCAAGCAGGCGGCAGTGGCGGCAGGCTGAGTCGCGACACGCGATGGTCGAAGGCCCGAAACCGCACCTCCTGCTTTGACGAAGACGGGAGAGCTAGCTCCGGTTCCACAACGGTGGCAGCACGCTGCCGTCCTCATTCGCTGCAATGCGCGGCGCGCGCGCGAACCCTGCCGCGAACGGCGTCGCGAAATCGCGCGGCATCGCGGCGCCGGCGTTGCCGCCGTAGAGCACGGCCTGCAGATGCGCGACGGCGTCCCGCTGGGCGGCCGAATCGAGCTGCGCAGCGAGTTCGCCGAGATGCTGGGCACGCAGCCCTTCGCTGCGTGCCCAGGCGAGCAGGCGCTGCGCCGCCGCGGCCACGTCGCCGGCCTCGACAGCCTGTTCGAAGCTGCGCCGCGTAGGGCTGAAGACGACGGCCGCCGGTGCGGCGGGGCTCGCGCGTCCGCGGCGCCGTGACACGAACCAGATTGCGAGCGTCAGCAGCCAGAGCCCCAGGGCGACCAAAGCCACAAAGCGCCAGAATGCAATAAGCAGCTCCGCTTCCCCGGGAAGTGCAGCCGTACCGCTCGTTCCACTGGCGGCCGGAGCCGTCGCGGCCGGCGTCGCACCAGGCGCGGCTTCGGCGACCTCGATCGTGATCTCGCGTGTCTGCGCCTTCGCTGCCGAGTCGGCGGCGGTGTCCCACCAGTCCAGCGACGCGGGCGGAATGCGCAGTGTGCCCGCGCGCTTCGGCACGATCGCGAACTTGCGGCTACGTTCGCCAACGATCCAGCCGCTGTTCTCGCGCGAACGTGTGACTGACTTGTCGGGATAGATGTCCGCGCCGTCGATCGGCGGCAGCTCCAGCTCCGGCAATTGCTCGAAGCCCAGGCCCTGGGCCACGACCGTGAGCGTGATCGTCAGTGGTTCGCCGACGCGGCCCTGGGTCGCGCCGTCGGCACCTTCGGCCTGTAATTGCAGCGACTGGGCCGGCAACCAGGCGCCGCCGCCCGAACCGGCCGGCCGCGGATTGATCGCAACGGACAGCGCTTCCGAACGCGTGGTGACGGCGCGGCCGCGGCCCAGGAACATCGCATTCGCGTCATCGCCGCTTAACGCGCGGCCGCGGAAATTCAGCGCCGGCAAGTCCAGCGGACCGCTCTTCTGCGCGGTCACCGCATAACGCCGCTCCAGCACGCGATAGCGACGGTTCGAGCGTTCGACATCGTAGCTGCGGTCCTGTCCGAGCTTCTGCACCACGGCATTGGGCGCGCTGAGCTCCTCGACGGCACCATCGGTGAGATTCACCGCGTAGAAGAACTTCACGGTGACGCGTATCTGCTGCTGTACGTAGGCAGTCAGCGGGTCTGCCGTGACCTCGATGAAGAAATCGTCGCCGGGATTGGCGGCCGCGATGTCCGGCGCAGCGCCGACCGTCAGCACGACCGGTGCGGTCGCGCTCTTGCCGACGGGCAGCGCCGGAACGGTCAGCTTGCCTTCGCGGCGCGGCTTCAGCCCGACGGCCCAGAGCATGGTGCTGCTGGCGCTGCCGTTGACGATGCTGACGGAGCTCGAGCTCGAGCGGCCGAGCAGTTCGAAATCCGCTTCGAGCACGCTGAAATCCGGCTCGCTGGCCGACTCGGTCGTCTCGACGTTGAGCGTGACGGTCTCGCCAAGCTGCACGCTGTCGCGATCGAACCAGGCCCGCGTCTGCTCGGCGGCGCCCGCCAGCCCGGCGAAGCCGCAGAGCACGAGCAGCAACAGCAATCGTCGGATCATGGAATTTTCTGCCGGATGGTTTCTGTGAAACGCGGTGAGGTCGCACGGCGTGCGGCGACCGCGGCCATTGTGGCGTGCCACCTGGAATCCGTGGCTGCGCACCGTCGCGGGACGCATCAGCGCTCTCCGCGCTGCGCGCCGCGCTGGCGCCGTTCGTATTCGAGCTGGAACTTGCGCCGCAGCAGCCCGCCCGGATCGTCCGGCACGCGCTGCAACCACTGCTCCACGGCTTGGCGCTGCTCGCGCTCGGCCTCGGTTTCCGCCGGTGCCGCGGCGGCCTGGTCGCCGGCCAGCTCGCCCGGCTTGGCGTCGGTCTTCTCTGCGGAATTCGCGCGCTTGGCCGCGTCGGACTTGTCGCCGGCGCCGTCCTGCAGTGCGCGTTCCATCGCCTGACGAAACGCTTCCTGCTGTTTCGCATCGGCCTTGGCCTGGGCACCCTGCCCTGCTTCGGCCTTGCTGTCGTCCTGTTCGCCGGGCTTGGCCTCGCCTTCGCGCGCGGCCTGGTCCTGACCCTGCTGCGTTTCGCCCGCCGTGCGCGAAGCGTCTTCGGCCTGCGACTGCGCGCCAGGCTGGCCGCTCTGCGCGGCTTCACCCTGCTGGCCGGCCTTGCCGTCCTGTTGCTGCCCCGGCTCGCCGGCGCTGGCATCCTGCGACTGCTGCGCGGCGTCCGAACCGTCCTGGTTGCCCTGCTCGGGCTGGTCGGGCTTCGCGCCGGAAGGCGACGGCTGGTCCTTGGACGAACCGTTCTTTTCCTGCGCCGATTTCTGCTGTTGCTGCTGGCGCAGCCACTCCTCGACCGCCTGCTTGTTCGCCGCAGCGTCCGCGTGGCCGGGATCGCGCCGCAACGCTTCGTCCCAGGCCGCGATGGCCTGTTCGTACTGCTGCTGCCGGGCCAGCGCGTTGCCGAAGTTGTAGGCCGCGTCGGCACTGCGGCCCGGGGCCCAGTCAGCCGCGGCGCCGGCCGCGGCGCCGGCGCGGAATTTCGCCGCGCCGCGCAGGTCCGGATCGCGCGCCTGGGCGGCCGCCTGCTCGGCTTGACCGGCCTGCAGCGACTGCCAGGCCTGCTGGTCGGCGCGCTGCCATAGGTCGCTCCACTGCAGTGCCTGGGCCGGACGCGGCGGTGCAAGGCCGACAGCGAGCAGCAGTGCAAGCAGCCAGCCGCGACGGAAACCCGCCAGCGCCAGCGGCAGCAGCAGCAAGGCCAGCCACGGACCACGATCACGCCATTGCGCGCTTTCGACGCTTGCCGCGGCGCTGCCCGGCGCCGCCGTCGTCGCCATGGCCAGCAGGGTCGTCAGGTTCGCCGCAGTGCCGCTGTCGAGCTGCACGAAGCGGCCGCCGCCCGCGTCGGCGACAGCGCGCAGCCGCTCTGCGTCAAGCCGCGGCACGACGATGTCACCATTGGCATCTTTCCAGAAATCCCCTTGTGGCAAACTGACTGGTGCACCGGCGGCGGTTCCCACCGCGAGCACCGACACGCGCACGCCCTGCTGCTGCGCCTCGCGCGCCGCGGTCACGGCATCGCCGGAGACCGCGTCGCAGACCAGCAGCAGCTCGCCGCCGCCGCTACCGGACTGGCGGATCAGCTCCACGCTGCGGCGGATCGCGATCGCGGTCGCGTTGCCGCCGACCGGCATGATGCCGGGATCCAGTTCCGCCAGCAGATTGCGCACCGTGGCCGCATCGTCGGTCATCGGCGCGACCACGAAAGCATCGCCGGCATAGCCCAGCAGTGCGACCTGGCCGTCGCCGAGCGTGTCGAGCAGGTCGCGTATCGCAAAACGCGCGCGGGTCAGCCGGTTGGGCTTGAGATCCGCCGCGAGCATGCTCGGGTTGAGCTCCAGCGCAATCACGCGCGCGGCCTGGTTGCGATACAGCGGCGTCGGCAGGCGTTCCCAGGCCGGGCCGGCGAGCGCGACGCAGGCGATCAGCCACCCCCCGCCCAATAACGCCAGCGGCCAGCGGCGCGACACCTCGCTGCCGGCCAGCAGATGCTTCAGCAGGTGCGCGTCGATCGCGCGCGCCCAGCTACGCTGCGCGCCGCCGTCGGCGCGCAGCGCGAACCACAGCAGCGGCAGTGCCAGCAGCGCGAGCAGCCACCAGGGCCGCAGCAGGACGAAGTCGGCCGTCATGGGTCGTAGCGCCGATTAAGGCCGGCAACGCGCAGGCCCGCGTAGCGGCGCGGATCGAGCGCCGGCAGGAGCACCAGCAGCAATGCCAGCCCTAGCGGCAGATGGAACAGCTCGGCAACCGGCCGGTAGCGCTCGCTCTGATCAGCGGCCGGCTCGAGCTGGTCGATCTCGCGGTAGATCCCTGCCAGCTCCGCCGTGTCGCGTGCGCGAAAGAAGCGGCCGCCGGTCTTCTCGGCAATCTCGGTCAGCAGCGGCGCGTCGAGATCGGCCGACGGATTGACCGAACGGCTGCCGAAGAAGTCGTCGACGCGCATGCGCTCGGAGCCGAGCCCAATCGTATAAACCTTTACTTTTTCCGACCGAGCCAGTTCGGCCGCCTTGCGCGGCTCGATCTCCCCGGCGGTGTTGACGCCGTCGGTCAGCAGGATCACGACGCGCTGCGCCTCGGGCCGGTCACGCAGACGCTTGACCGCAAGGCCCAGCGCATCGCCGATCGCGGTCTCGCGGCCGGCCAGGCCGACGGCTGATTCGTCGAGCTGGGTCTTCACCGTTTTCACGTCGAAGGTCAGCGGCGTCAGCAGGTAGGCGTTGGACCCGAACAGGATCAATCCGACACGATCGCCGGCACGGCGCGCGATGAAGTCGCCGACGATGGCCTGCATGGCCTGGAAGCGCGTGACCTGGCTGCCGCTGAGCGTCATGTCGCCGATGTTCATGCTGCCCGACACATCGAGCGCGAGCAGCAGTTCGCGGCCGCTGCGTGGCAGGTCGGCGGGCTCGCCTATCCACTGCGGCCGCGCAACCGCGGCGACGAGCAGCACCCAGACCAACCAGGCCAGGACGCGTGCCGCCGCGGCACGGCGCGACCCTCCGGCGATCTCGGCCGGATCGAGTATGCCGGCATACGGCAGGTGCAGCGCCGCAACCTGATCGTCGGCTGGCGGCAACCAGCGCCGCACCAGCCAGGGCAGCGGCAGCAGCAGGAACAGCCATGGCCAGGCCCAGTCAAACATCACGCAGCTCGCTGCGCAGAACGCGCTGCAGGTGGCCACGTGCGACCGCGTGCAGTGCCTGCACGTCGACGCTGGCCTGCGGCCGCCAGGCGGCGTCGTTCAAGGCGCCCGCGTAGGCGCTGAAACCATCGCCATGGCGATCGAGAAACTGGATCCACTCCGCGCCGCGCAGGCTCGCCGCATCCGCGCGCACCGCCCGTGCGAGCCGGCGCAGGAACTGCGACAACGCGGCCAGATAGAGCGGCGCCGCGTCTGCATCGTTGGAGCGTGGTTGCAGCCGATCAAGCTCGGCGATCAGCAGCCGCTGCCGCCGGCGCCGCCGCAGATGTCGGCGCAACAGCCAGACCGCCGCAGCGAGCACCGCCAGCGCGAGCAATCCGAGCACCCACCAGCCCGGCGCCGGCGGCCACGCGGACGGCTCCGCGGGCAGGTGGATATCGCGTAATTGTGGAAGATTTTCAGCCATCGGACTGGCGGCCATCAGCCGGCATTCCTGCGCGTGGCCAGGGCCAGGCCCAGCGACGCGAGGCTGCGAGTGAGATCGTCGCGCGTATCCAGCGTCAGCGTGCCAATCCCGAGCCGTCGCGCCTGCTGCAGCAGCAATTCCCGGCGC
>JAAFHE010000245.1 GCA_013298265.1 Lysobacterales bacterium
GGCGACAGTTCCAGGAACGGCGAACCCGGATCCAGCAATGCGCGGATGCGCTCGCGCGGCAGCAGCTTGCCGCGCTCGGTGTGCTTGCTGCGCGCCTTCTCGCCGCCGCCGCGCGCGACGCGCGCCATCTGCGTCTGTAGATCCTCGACCGCTGCGCGTAGCTGCGCCGCATTGGCCTGGAATTCGGGGCTGCGGGAGTCGATCTTCGAGTCGAGGAGAGTCATGCGCGCACCGGGGAGGGCAAAGGCGCGCATGAAAACATAGCGCGCCGGGTTTGGGAAATTGCGCTGCAAGCCGCGGCGCCCGCACGTTGACGCATGCGACCGATGTCGAGCTTTGGTCGGCGCATGGCCTGCGCCGGCGATGCGACACGCAGTCCTGGCGATTAACGCGCGCATGGCGCGACGCGTCGTCGGCGCCGGGTCGGGTGTGGCGCAGTAATCGTTGCGCGTTGCGGTAGCAGCGACGTCACACGGGGAAGAGCAGGCTCCCGGCCCGCGTTTTGAGGTCGCAACGCAAACCGGCCGCAACGGCGGCCGGTTTGTATACAGCTATTCGAGAAAGACCTCAGTCCTTCTTGACGGCTTCCTTCGCGGCTTCCTTGGCTTCAACGGCGGTTTCCTTGACGTCGTGAGCGACGGCCTTGGCGCCTTCCTTGATGTCCTGGCCGAGTTCCTTCGCGCCTTCCTTCAGCTCGTGACCTGCGGCCTGGGCCGCGGCGGCGGCGTCGCTGGCGCCTTCCTTGATCGCCGCACCGGCGTCGTTGCCGGCAGCGCTGATCTTGTCGCCGGCGGTGTCGGCGGCCTGCTTGACATCGCTGGCGGCTTGCTTGACCTCGCTGGCGGCGTCCTTGATCGCCTCCTTGGTGGCCGCTCCGGCCTGGGCGGCGCTCTTCTTGGCGTCGTCGATCTTCTGCTGTGCGGTCTGCTGCCCCTGCGGGCTGCAGCCGGCAGCGGCGGCGAGCAGGGCGATCAGGGAAATGTTGCGGATAATGTTCACGCGGTGCTCCTGAGGATGATGGCGCCGCAGTATCGAACTGCTGGCGGACTCAGGCAAGCGGATTTCGGTGCCGCCGTGCATCCGCGTCGGTGCCGTGAAAGCGGCGTCGACGCGGAACGGGGTCAGACCAGCTCAATCGCCGACTTCGCGGCCATCGGTTGGGATGCGGGCATGCAACAGCAGAGCGAGCGCATTTCCGGACTTCGCCAGTCCGCCCGGACTGGCAGGCTGTTGAGAAACAGCCTGCTGGCGCGATCCGGAACGGTTCGATGGAGAAAGGATTTTTGTTCCTTTCTCGACAACTTGCTAGATCCGTCGCTGGCGCAGAGTCAGCACACCCCATGCACACAGCAGCAACCCCAGCAGGACGAGACTGCCCAGAGAGAGAACTGGAGCGGCAACGGGAATGCTGCCGCCGAGGAGTTGCAGTACATAGGTCTGACTACCCGTGCATCCGAGCGCGTCGGTGGCCGTCACGGTGAACGTATACGTTCTCGGTTCGGTCGGAGTTCCGATCAAGGACGCCGATGCGGTACCCGTTGCAACGAACGTAAGGCCCGTTGGAATGGCGCCGGCCGATAGCGCAAAGGTATACGGGGCCAGTCCGCCTGAAGCGCCCACCGATTGGTTGTAGGGCACGCCTGCCACGGGTGTTGGCAGCGTCGCGGGGAATACGTTGATCGCGCCGCATACGAAGGGGGTGATCGCGATCGTATAGGTTCGTTCGCCGAAGCACCCGTTCGCGTCGCTTGCTTGAACAGTGAAGGTGAAACTGCCGGCGCTGGTGGGAGTCCCCGAGAGCTGCCCGGTTGCGCTGAGTGCCAGTCCAGGCGGCAGTGAACCGCTGGAAACTGAAAAGGTATACGGCGCGGTCCCGCCGCTGGCGGAAAGTACCTGCGTGTAAGGCGCGCCCAGTGAGCCGGCGGGCAATGTGGCGGGCAGAAGGGTGATGATGCTGCAGGAAGCACACACCGCGACATTGTTGGAGTCCAGCGTAACGGCTCCATTGCGCGCCAGCAGCCGACCGGAATTCGTCGCGCCGGTGGTGAGCGTGATGCTGGTCAGCGCCAGGATGCTGCCGACGAACGAGGTCGTCGTTCCCAACGTCGCAGAGCTGCCGACCTGCCAGAATACGTTGCAGTTGGCGCCGCCGTTGATGACTACGACCTGTGACGCGCTCGCCGTCGTCAGCGAGCTTCCGATCTGAAACACAAAAACGGCTGCGGGGTCGCCTTGAGCATCCAATGTCAGCGTGCCGGTGAGCTGTGCCGATGAATTGAAGGTATAGACGCCGCTCGTGAGTGTCAGGCCACCCAGATCCTGTCCGGTGAGATTCGCGTCGGATGGCTGCCCGGCCAGATTGACGTAGGCCACTGCGACGTCATTCTGAGCGCCCAGGGCTACGGCATCGGTGGCATGAATGACGCCACCCGAAACGATGCCAGGCGGAAATCCGGTGATCGATGACCCGGGACTGATGCCGAGATCGCCCACGACCGAGGTAGGGCCGGTGTTTGTGACTGCCGAACCGGCCAGCACAGCGAATGTACCTGCCTGACCGAGAGGCGGAGCGACCTGCGCGCTGAGCGGCTGCGCCCAGCAAGCCGCCAGAAGGAGCCCGACTTTTGCATACGACTGGAATACGGATCGAAGCAGGCGCATGTGCGGGCTCCATCAAAGGGCGTGCGGAAGCAGCTGCCACAGATCGAGCGCACGAATCGCTGTACTTGCACTGTACAGCACTAAAGAGCGGAGGTTCCGACAATTTTTCAAAAAGTAGATTGATGGCCGTGGTTCAGTAGCGGTGCATCACCGCTCCATGAGTTATGCAAGAGCCAGTGCTTGCCAAGGCAGAGCCTGCCAGGATGCGGCCTGCTGATGAGTCCGGGTGGAAACGGTGAAGGCGAAGGACCTTCATGCGATTCTGGCGGCAAGCTCGACGCGAGTACGGCGCGGCAAATTTGTGTTGTCATGCGCAGCGCGGCAAAGGTTTTGCAAAAAACTTGCCCTAAATGGACGTCCGGATCGGATACGCGCAGACAGTTTCGCCTCTGCCTCAATAGCTTCAGCAACGACCGGAACTGATGTCCGCAAGCGAAGGCCAGCATCGCTCTCGCCACTATCCAGTGGACGGTGTTCTTATCAATGGTCAGCAAACAGTCTTCGCATACACCACTTTCGGACCCGCTTCGGCAGTCGGCGGATGTGGCGAAGCTCGTTCCAGGCCGCGGCTGGAGATCACTCATTCGGCTGTGCGACGACAATGAACCGCTCGTCAACGCAGCGATAGGTACGCGGTACTGCAAGGTGATGTGCAACAGACACGACGCCAGCGGCCCAGATTCCTCGCCGTGCTGGCGCACGAACTTCGCGTGCTGCTGCGTGTCCGCGCCGGCGCCGTGAAGGCGGCACCGGCGCGGAGCGGGGTCAGAACAGTTCGATCGCGATCGCCGTGGCTTCGCCGCCGCCGATGCACAGCGCCGCGACGCCGCGCTTGAGGCCGCGGTTCTTCAGCGCATGGATCAGCGTGACCACCAGGCGCGCGCCGCTGGCACCGATCGGGTGGCCCAGTGCGCAGGCGCCGCCGTTGACGTTGAGCTTGGCGTGCGGAATGCCCAGTTCGCGCATCGGCGCCATGGCGACCACGGCGAAGGCTTCGTTGACTTCGTAGAGACCGACCTCGTCGGCGCTCCAGCCGGCCTTCTTGAGCACGTTGGCAATCGCCGTGACCGGCGCGGTGGTGAACCACTGCGGTTCCTGCGCGTGGGTGGCATGGGCGACGATACGGGCCAGCGGGGCGACGCCGCGACGCGCGGCTTCGTCGGCGCTCATCAGCACGGTCGCGGCGGCGCCGTCGGAAATGCTCGACGAGGTGGCCGCGGTGATGGTGCCGTTTTCCTTGCGGAAGGCGGGCTTGAGTGCGGCGATCTTGCTGACGTCGCATTTGGCCGGTTGTTCATCGGTGGAATATTCCACCTCGCCCTTGCGCGTGGCGACCTTGACCGGGACGATTTCGTCGGCGAACGCGCCGCCGGACTGCGCAGCCAGTGCGCGCTTGACGGTTTCCGCGGCGTAGGCGTCCTGCTCCTCGCGCGTGAAGTTGTATTTGTCGGCGCATTGCTCGCCGAACACGCCCATGGCCTTGCCGTCGTAGGGGTTGGTCAGGCCGTCCCAGGCCATGTGGTCGACCGCTTCGAAATTGCCGTAGCGGTTGCCGCTGCGCGAGTTCGGGATCATGTGCGGTGCATTGGTCATGGACTCCATGCCACCGGCGACGACGACGACGGCCGAACCGGCCTTGATCGCGTCATGCGCCTGCATGATGGCCTTCATGCCCGAGCCGCAGACCTTGTTGATGGTGGTGCAGACCGTGCCGGTCGGCAGGCCGGCGGCGAGTGCGGCCTGGCGGGCCGGGGCCTGGCCGAGGTTGGCGCTCAGCACGCAGCCCATGATGACTTCGTTGACGTCGTCGGCGGCGACCGCCGCGTGCTCAAGTGCGGCCTTGATGGCGGCGGCGCCGAGGGTCGGCGTGGGCACGCCGCTGAACTGGCCCAGAAAGGAACCGATGGCGGTGCGCTTGGCGCCGACGATGACGATATCGGACATGGAACTCTCCGCGTAGCGTGAAAGAAGTGGCGGGACGTGACGGTGGCCGCGCCCGGTTACCGAACCGCCGGATTATGCGCTGGCCCCTCGCGCAGCGGCAATCGAGCGATCCGCCATCCGGATGGTGGATTCCGCCCGCGATCGTACTTGTACCCACGGTAGGCCGCGGGTAGCCTCGACGCATGCGTGTAAGGGGAAATTCACGCGGGTATGCGGGCAGGTTGACTCCGGCCTGGGCGCTGCCATGCCTGTTGGTTTTCCTTTTGTTGCTGCCGCTCGCAGCCAGTTTTGCGGGCGCCGTACCCGGCATCGACAACGTCCGTTTCCGCACCTACAGCACCGGCGACGGCTTGTCGCAAGCCTCCGTCCGGGCCATGGCCCAGGACAGCACCGGGTTTATCTGGATCGGCACCCAGGACGGCCTCAACCGGTTCGACGGCAACGAGTTCCGGATTTATCGCCACGACCGCAGTGATCCGTGGTCGCTGGCGCAAAACCATATCTGGGCGCTGCAGCCCGACACCGACGGCGCGCTGTGGATTGCCACGCAGGGCGGCGGCCTGAGCCGCTACGACGCGGCGCTGGACCGTTTCGAGAACTTCAGCGCGGACCCGGCGCGCACCGACGCGCTCGCCGCCAACCATGTCACGGCACTGCTGCTCGACGATCGCGCGCGGCTCTGGGTGGCCAGTGTGGCCGGGCGGCTGCAGTGGCTCGACCGGGACAGCGGTCGCTTCCGCGACGTGCCGCTCGGGAGTCTGCCGGCCCTGCGCATGGTGCGCACGCTGTTGCAGGGGCGCGACGGCACGGTCTGGATCGGCACGCACGATGGCTTGCTGCATGTGAATGCCGAAGGCAGCACCCTGCTGCCGCTGCCTGAGGTCGTCGCGCATCTTGAAATCTACGTGCTGGTGCAGGCGGCCGACGGTACGCTCTGGGTCGGTACGGACGACAGCGGACTGCTGCATCTGGACGCGGACGGAGGCCTTCTGGAGCACTTCCGGCATGATCCGGACGAGGTCGGCGGCCTGCCCGACGATGCGATCTGCGGCCTGCTTGCCGATCCTGACGGCGGTCTGTGGATCGCCAGCACCAACAGCGGCCTGAGCTACCTCGACCCGAAGACCCGGCATTTCGTGCCCTACCGCCATGATCCGGCGCGCGACTACACGGTCGCCGCAAACCGGCTGTGGGGACTGTTGCGCGAGCGCGGCGGAACGCTGTTCGTGGGGTCGTGGGTCAACGGTTTCAGCGTGCACGATCCGCGCACCCGGGCCTTCACGCTGGTCGACAGTGTTGCCGGCGAGGCGCGCGCGCTGCCGGCGCGGCCGGTCATGGGTGTGCATGCGGATGCGGACGGCACACTCTGGACCGGCCTGACCGAAGGCGGCGGCCTGGTGCACCTGGACCTGGAACGCGGCGTGCTGCGGCGCTACGTCAACGATCCGTCGGATCCGGGATCGCTATCGCACAATTTCGTGCGCAGCGTGACACGCGGCAGCGACGGCAGCCTGTGGATCGCGACCGTGGGCGGCGGCCTGAACCGGCGGCGTCCGGATAGCGACCGCTTCGAGCACTACCGCCACGATCCCGACGATCCGGGCAGCATTGCCGCAGATTCGCTGCTGTTCGCTTACGAGGACAAGGCCGGCACGCTGTGGGTCGGCACGCTCGACCATGGTCTCGATGAGCTGTGCCGCGGCTGCAGCGTTTTCAAGCATCACACCCACGATCCGGCCGCCCCCTACAGCCTCGCCGGCGA
>JAAFHE010000246.1 GCA_013298265.1 Lysobacterales bacterium
AGAAACTCCGGATGGGATTCGCTGCGAAATCAGGAACGGCGAAGAGACGTGTCGCATTGGGGCGACTAGGGGCAACGACGTCTCGCGGCGAAAGACACAGGAATTCCCGGAAATTTGTGGGTTGGTGCGCCAGGCCCGGACCGGGCTCTCGCATTCCCGATCTCAACACCAGAGGAGAACACCATGGCAATGCACAAGCATACGAATCGAAGCGGGCTGGCACGCATCGGCTTGGTCCTCCTTGCAGGCGTACTTGCCGGCGCTGCGATGTCCGCCGCGTACGCGACCGGCGAAAAGCCGGTGCTCGACTATCTGTACGGCTGGGGTGAGCCCGGTACTGGTACCGGCAAGTTTCGCGCGGTTCGCGGCATCGTTGCGTACAACCGCAAGGACAGCAATCGCGAAATCATTGTCGTCGCTGATGGTGGCGCCGACATGCTGCGTGCCTACACCTGGGACATGATGTTCATCGACAAGTGGGGCAAGGCGGGCGACAAGCCCGGCGAGTTCCGCGAACCGCGCGGCGTCGCGATCGACGCTTCCGGTCATGTGATCGTCGCCGACGCACTGAATCACCGCATCCAGAAGACCGCCGTGGGCACAACGAGCTTCCTTGAAAGGCCCGGCGAGCCGATTCTTTCATTCGGCAAGCGTGGCAAGGGCAACGGCGAGTTCGATACACCCACGGGCGTGGCGGTGGATGCTGCCGGCAACATCCTCGTCGTTGATACCGACAATCACCGCGTGCAGGTGTTTGACCCGCAGGGGAAGTTCCTCTCGAGCTTCGGCAAGCGCGGCAACGGCAACGGTGAGTTCTACCGGCCTAGCCATTTGCTGCTTGACCCGAACGGTCGCATCTATGTTTCCGACACAGGCAACAATCGCATTCAGATCTTCGATGCCAAAGGCAAATATGTATCGTCGTTCGGTTCTGTCGGTTCGGCGCCTGGCCTGTTCGCTGAACCCAAGGGCATCGCGCTCGACAAGGCGGGCAATCTCTGGGTCGTCGATCGGCGCAATCATCGCCTGCAGAAGTTCGGCCCGGACGGCCGCTTCGTCGGCGTGTTCGGCAAGCAGGGTGCAGCAAAAGGCGAGTTCTCGTTTCCCGAGGACATGACGTTCGACGGTAGCGGCCGGCTGTACGTCACCGACGGAATGAACGGGCGTATCCAGGTCTTCAAGCCCGCCTCGTGAACGACGAGGGCGACACGCACGACCGGTCCGCGGCATGGGTCCGTGCTGTCGCCGCGCTGGTACGCGTGTGTGTCGCCCACTACCGGCTGTCGATCAGTGTTGCGTTGGTGCTGATGCTGATCGCCGCACCGGGCATTGTGCGGCTCAACCTGCAGCTCGACGGTCACGCCCTGGTGCCGCCGGACGATCCGGCGGTCGCCATCGATAGCTCGATACGGACGACCTTCCAGCAATGGGACCCCATCGTCGTCTTCGTGGAGGCGCCAGGACCCGGGCGCATCCTCGATCCGCAGTCGCTGAACCTGCTCAACGAACTGACGCTGGAGGTCTTCGACTACGACGATCTGGAACTGCGCAATCTCATGAGCCTCGCGTCCGAAGGGCGCGACCGCATCGCGTCGATGGACTATTCGCCGTATCTGTTGCCGCTGCCGCACACGCAGCAGGAGATTGCCGCGCTGCGCGCCGACATCGACGCGGTGCCGCTGCTCAAGGGTACGCTCGTCGCACCTGACTACTCTGGTGCGTCCTTGCTGGTGCAAATTCCGCCTGGCGTCGATCGCCAGGCGCTGTATCGCAAGATACTCGCGACGGTCGACGGCTTGGATGCCGGCGAGAATCGCATCCACGTAGTCGGCGCGCCGGTCGCGGAAAGTCAGCTCGGCGAGCATCTGCTCGGCGATCTGGCACGCCTGCTGCCGCTCTCCGGCGTGCTGTTCGCGGCAGCGCTGTGGCTCGCGTTCCGTCGCACCGCGGCCATTGGCGTGGTGATGGCGCACGTCGGTGCGTGCCTCGTATTCACCTTCGGCCTGATGGGATGGAGCGGTCAGCCGGTGTTCATCACGACGGCAATCCTGCCCGTCGTGTTGTGCACGATGGCCATTGCCAGCGAAGTGCACTTGCTCGCCGCAGCGCAGCGGCGGTTGCGAGAGCGCAACCGTGATGACGCCGTCAACGCGGCGTTCGCCGGCGCGGTGATCGCAGCCATGTGGCGGCCGCTGTCGCTGACCGTGCTGACCACGGCCATCGGCTTCGGCTCGTTCGTGCTGTCGGACCTGCCGCCGGTGCGTGCGTTCGGCTGGTGGGCAACGGTAGGCACACTGTTCTCGCTGGCCTGGTCGCTGTGCGTGACGCCGGCGCTGTACCGGGCGGTCGGCTCGGCTCGGCTGGTGCGTGCGGGCGACGGACCTACGCTGACGGATGCCGCCATGGTAATCGTGCAGCGCGGCGTGAGATCGCGCTGGACACTGCCCGTCGCAGCGGTGCTGTTCGCACTGCTCGTTGCCGGCGTTTTCCGGCTGCAGGTGCAGGACGGCTGGATCACCGCATTCGCGCCGGCCAGCGCGTTCCGCCAGAGCGTCGAGCGCGTGAACCGCTCGCTGCTCGGCACACATGTGCTGCTCGTGGAACTCGACTTCAGCAGCCGGCCGGCCAGCGCCGTGCCGGCGTTGCACGACGCGGCGGTGATCAATGCCGTGGGCCGTTTCGAGTCCCGTCTGCGCGCGATCGATGGCACCGGCGGTGTGCTCGGCCCCCACAGCCAGCTTTCGGCGACGCGCTTTCTGGTGACCGGACGTGCCGTCGGCAGCGCGGAAATCGGCGCGGACACACCGGCACAGCTGCGGCGACTGTGGCGCCGGATGGAGTTCGCGCGTGGCAAGCATCGACGTCAGGACGTCGCAGACGACACGATGCAGCGCGGCCTGGTGACGATATTCCTCAAGAATGCGAACTATCAGCAGACGGCCGGCATCCTGACGCAGACACGGGCCGCGGCTGCCGACCTGCTCGCGCCGCTGGGCGGACAGGTGCGCTTCGGCGGCGACGTGGCCGTGAGTCAGGCTGCGATTGCCGCCAACGTGCGCGGCCAGCTCACGTCAGTAGCGTTCGGCATCGTCAGCCTGTTCGGCTTTCTGCTGCTGGTATTGCGTCGGGTTTCGGTCACCGTATTCGCCGTCGTGCCGGTCCTCGTCGCGTGCGCGGCGGTGCTTGGCGCGATGGGTTGGGCCGGTGTGCCGATCGGCATTGCGACCTCGATGTTCATCGCCATCACGCTCGGCATTGGCGTCGACTTTCCGCTGCACCTGATAGAACGCATCGACCGCGAGCGTGCGGCCGGTGCAGTTGATCCGGTTGCGCGCGCGCGTGCCGCGGTGGGTCCGGCGATCATCATCGACAGCGCGGTGGTCGGCATGGGCTTCGGCCTGCTCGCACTGTCGCAGGTGCCGGCGAACGCGCAGCTCGGCGCGCTGGTTGCGTTGTCGGTGCTGGCGAGCAGCGCCTGCACATTGCTGCTCGCGCGTGATCGCGTGACCTACGATGCGGGCGAGCTTGCGCAGGCGACTGCGCCGAAACCGGCGTAAGACCCGCGGCCCGCAACGCTCGGATCGAGAGTGACTGACGCGTTCTGGTCGCGCGGGGAGCTTGTCTGCGCTTCGGCCTCTAGCTTCGGCACAGGCTTCACGGCGAAGCCGTGTCCCGCAGCCTCCGCTCTTTCACCATTCACGCCCGTTTCTTCGGTTGTGGAAGGCGGGGCTGTTTCAGCTGCCGATCGCCGCGCGAACTTCCGCGGCGATCAGTTCTCCGCACCGCGTCAGTTCTTGCCCGGCGCCTCGACGGCGGCGACATCGAGTGTGCGTGCGGCGATATCGCGAGGGATGAAGCGACGGTCGACGAGATCCGACATGGCAATCGGCTTGCTCAGGATGCCTGCGTCGATCGCCATGTCGTGGATGCGCTGAAGGTCCTCGTCGGTCGGTGTCAGCATGCGATAGCTGACGCGGTCGGGCGGGCGCGTCAGTACATGGCGCACGACAGCCTCGTCCTGCCGGAAATACGGTGCGGCGACCTTGGCGGCTTCCAGGCGGTGCGTTTCGGCCCATTCGCCGCTCTCGGCGATGCCGCGCACGAGATCGGCCACCACGTTCGGCCGCCGCTCGATCAGGCGCTCGTGCACCACCAGCGCGCAGGAAATGAAGCCCGGCCAGATGTCCTTGGCGTGATACAGGATGCGGCCATCGCCATTCAATTCTGCGCGTGCGGCGAACGGCTCGCCGACGAAGTACGCGTCGATCGCACGGGCCGACAATGCGCCGGGCATGTCCGGTGGCGCCATCTCGATGAACGCAATCTCCTTCGGGTCGACGCCCTGATCCTTCATCAGCTTGCGGATGACGAGATGCTGATTGCTGTATTTGCTCGGTATGGCGAAGCGGCGGCCGCGCAGGTCGCGCAGATCCTTGATGTCGAGGTCCGGCCTTACCATCACGGTCGAGCCGTCGCGATGGCCCAGATAGACGATCTTCACCGGCACGCCCTGTTCGCGCAGCCTCATCGCGAGCGGCACGATCATGAAGGTGGCCTCGATGCGTCCGCTCTTGAGGCTTTCCACCACGGTAGGGAAGTCAGTGAAACGCTGCGAGTCGTAGCGGAATTCCTTGCTGGTGCGCGAGGCGTAGGCCGTGACCGGGCACGTGAGGTGGCAGGTGACGGGCAGAAAGCCGACCGCGAGGTGCTCTCGTGCACGCTCCGCCAGGGTTTCCTGATACGCGTCGTTCCAGAGGTTCCAGGGCTGGTAGCGCGCGAGCGTCAGCCCCGTGAGGAACGCGAGCGTTCCAACAGTCCAGACCACGATCGGTCGACGGCGCATGATGTGCCTCCGGATTCGTCAGGCTTGTTCGGCCGCCACCGGCGTTTCGCCGGTGGCGTCGAGATTGAGTACCGACAGCAGCTCGCTGACGGCGTGTGTCACTTCCTGCTGCGTGACGCGGCGCGGTCGCGCCGCGGCGATGTCGAGCTGCTTCCAGATGCGCGATGGCCGGCGGCTCAGCAGGATCACGCGGTCGGCGAGCTGCGCGGCTTCCTCGATGTCATGTGTCACGAGCACCACGGTACGCGGCATCTTGTGCAGCAGGCGCACCAGTTCATGGCGCATGTGCAGTCGCGTCATGTAGTCGAGCGCCGAGAACGGCTCGTCCATCAGCAGCGTCTCGGCCCGGCTCACCAGTGCGCGAGCAAGCTCCGTACGCTGACGCATGCCGCCGGACAGGTGATGCGGATAGAAGCTGGCGAAATCCGTCAGGCCGACGAGCGCGATGGCTTCCTCAAGCTGTGTCTCCCGCAGCGCCGGGTTGTGGACGTGACGCAGGCCGAGCGCCACGTTCTCGGCAACCGTGAGCCACGGAAACAGGCCGTCCTTCTGATACACCGTGCGCAAGGTGCCATGGCGCACGATCGTGCCTGTCGTCGGCGCGATATGCCCCGAGAGCAGATTGAGCAGCGTGGTCTTGCCGCAGCCGGAGGGGCCGACGATCGCCACGATCTCGCCCTGCAGGATCGTGAGGTCGATGTCGCTCAGCACTTCCATGCTGCCGAACGCGTGAGACACACCACGCGCCTCGATCAGCTTAGCGGTCATAGGCCCACCTCACGCTGGGAATCGCGGAAAGCTGGATCAGCACGCGGTCGAGCGCCACGCCGATCACGCCGATCACCATCATTCCGGAGACGAGCAAGTCCATGCGCAAGCCATTGCGCGCGTCCCAGATAGCGAAGCCCAGGCCGTCGCGGCCGGCGATCATCTCGGCAGCCACCACGACGAGCCAGGCGAGGCCGGCCGTCACGCGCAGCGCCGTGATGACCTGTGGTGCGATCGCCGGCAGCACGACGTTGCTCAGCAGTTCGCGCTGACTGAAACCGTGATCGCGCCCGACCATGAAATAGATCGACGGGATGCCGGCGACTGCCGCGGTCGTCGCGAGCACGAGCGGAAAGAAGGTCGTCATGAAGATCAGAAACACGGCCGGAGCGTCGCCGATACCGAACCAGAGAATCGCGAAGGGAATCCACGCCAGCGGCGACAGGCTGCGGAAAAAGTTCACCAGCGGCAGCAGCGCCACGCGCACCCGGGGCTGCACGCCCAGCCAGAGCCCCAGCGGAACACCGATGACGGCGGCGATCGTGAAGCCGATGCCGACCCGGTACAACGAGGCGATGAGGTCGGTCAGCAGGCGCCCTGTGCGCACCTCCTCGCCGAAGCCTTTGGCCACGGCGAGGGGCGAGGGGAAGGTGGCCGGTGGAAACAGGCCGAGCACGGCGACGAGCGACCAGACCGCCACGATCAGCGCTACGACGCCGGCGGTGAGCCA
>JAAFHE010000247.1 GCA_013298265.1 Lysobacterales bacterium
ACAACCAGACGCGCGACGAGGACTACACCCTGTCGGCGGCGAGTCCCTTGACCAAGCTCACCCAGTACCGGCTGCGCTCGTCGCCCGTCTACCGGCTCGACGGACTCGATTCGCAGCAGCGTCAGCGCGCGCTGCGCCTGCCGGCGGATTTCAATCCACGCACGATTGCGCTTGGCCGACAATGGGCGCAGCAGTACGACGACCCGCAGCGCATCGTGCAGGCGGCGTTGGAACTGATCCGAGAGGAGTTCAGCTATACCCTCTCGCCGCCGCCACTGGGCCGTCAGGCGATGGACGACTTCCTGTTCGAGACGCGCGCGGGCTACTGCGAGTATTTCGCTTCGGCCTTCGCCGTGCTGATGCGCGCAGCCGGCGTGCCGACGCGCGTCGTGCTCGGCTACCAGGGCGGCTACTGGAATACCACCGGCGGCTATATGGTCGTGCGCCAGTCCGATGCGCATGCCTGGAACGAAGTCTGGCTCGACAGCCGCGGCTGGGTGCGGGTGGACCCGACCGCAGCAGTCCGTCCGGAACGCGTCGAACTCGGCAGCGGCGCGGCGAACTCCGCGTACGCGTCGTGGTATGGCCGCGAATGGCTGCTCGGCCTGCGCAACCGCTGGGATATCGCCAACCGGCTGTGGACCCAGGCCGTGGTGGGGTTCGACGAACTGACCCAGCGCGGCCTGCTCCGCGGCGTCGGCATCAAGGACGCCGACTGGCGGCAGCTCGGGCTGACGTTCGCGCTGAGCATGGGTCTGCTGACGGCGCTCGGCCTGTGGTGGGCGATGCGACGCGAACGCATCGAGGGCGATGCGGTCGATCGTGCCTATGCGCGCCTGTGCGCGCGCCTCGCGCGGCGCGGCCTCGGCCGGCTTGACACGGAAGGGCCCGCCGACTATCTGCACCGCCTGCTCAAGCAGTGGCCACACGCGCGCAATGACCTGGAACCCTTGTTTGCGCGCTATGCGCAACTACGTTACGGCCAGGCCGAGATCGATGCCGACGCCGCGCGCGAATTCGTTCGCTCGGCACGGCGCATTGATGCCGCCCGATGGCGCGCCGTCTGAATGCGACGGCGCAACGACAGAGAGCGATGTATCGTCGTGTTCGGATCAACCCCTGTCAGGAGATTCCCATGTCCGTCTCCCGCCTGCCTGCCATCGGCCTGTGCCTGTTCGTGCTGAGCGGCTGCGCCACGATACCCGCCCCGCTGCAAGGCGACTACGCCACCTCCCGACCGGAAAACGCGCCTGCAACAGCACAGAAAGTGCGCTGGGGCGGCCAAATCATCCGCGTAGACAATGACCCACAGCGTTCGTGTTTCGAAGTACTCGCGCGACCGCTCGACAGTCGCGCGCGACCGCTGCAGCGCGATTCCAGCGAAGGCCGTTTCCTGGCCTGTCGCGCCGGCTTCTACGATCCGGCCGTGTTCGAGGCGGGCCGCAACATCACCGTCGCCGGCACGGTCGAGGGCAGCGAGCTGCGCAAGGTCGGCGACTACGAGTACCGCTACCCGCGCATTGCCGCTGATGTGATCTATCTGTGGAGCGAGCAGACCTACGCGCGCGATCCCTGGGTCTACGGCAGGGATCCGTTCTGGTATCGCCCCTTCGGACCACCGGTGATCGTGGTGCGCTCGCATCGTTAGGAAACCTCTGAACAAGTCGATATCTGTTTTTGATTCTGGAGCCCCCTTGAGTCAAGGGGCTCCAAAATAAAGCTCAATCTCCGCGTTCGTGAGGTTTCAGCCGAAGCCGTGCAGCGGTGCGCCGCCGAGCAGATGCAGATGCAGCTGGAACACGGTCTGACCGCCGTGGCGGTTGCAGTTGATCACGCAGCGATAGCCGTCGTCGGCGAAACCCTGGGCCTTGGCGTATTTCGCCGCGGCCAGGAACAGCTTGCCGACCAGTTCCGCGTGGCCTGGGGTGAGGTCATTCAAGGTCGCGATCGTCGCCTTCGGCACGAACAATACGTGCACCGGCGCCTGCGGACTGATGTCCTTGAAGGCGATGAGATCGTCGTCCTCGTAGACGATGTCGGCAGGGATTTCGCGACGAATGATCTTGCCGAAGATGGTATCGCTCATGACAGCTCCTTCAGGTCAGGGTCTGGCGGCTGCCGAAGGCGTGAGCCAGCGTGCCGCGGTCAATGAATTCCAGTTCGCCGCCAAGCGGCACGCCATGGGCCAGGCGAGTCGCGCGTACGCCGGCCTCGCGCGCGATCTGCGACAACAGATGTGCCGTCGCCTCGCCTTCCACGGTCGGGTTGGTCGCAACGATGAGTTCATGGACCTCGCCGCTGCGCATCCGCTCAGTCAGCAGATCAAGGCCCAGTTCGCGCGGCCCGAGGCCGTCGAGCGGGCTCAAGCGGCCGAGCAGGACAAAATACAAGCCGCGAAAACCGGTCGCCGCTTCGACGGCAGCCTGGTCGATCGGACTTTCCACGACGCAGAGCAGGCTGCTGTCCCGAGATGCATTGGCGCACACACCACAAATGTCAGTTTCGCTGAAACCGCGACAGCGCCGGCAGTTGCCGATGCGTTCGACCGCAGCGGTCAGCCGCTCGGCCAGGCGGCTCGCGCCGGCGCGATCGCGCTCGAGAATGTGGAAAGCCATGCGCTGCGCACTCTTGGCGCCGACGCCGGGCAGGCAGCGCAAGGCATCGATGAGCTCGGCCAGCAGGGTCGAACCAACGCTCATGTTCAGAACGGCAGCGAGAAGCCCGGCGGCAGTTCCATGCCGCCGGCGACGCCGGCCATGCGCGCCTGGGTTGCGCTGGCGAGCTTGTTCGCCGCGTCGTTGAATGCCGCGGCGATCAGGTCTTCGGCCATCTCCGGGTCATCCTGCAGCAACTTGCGGTCAACGTTGACGCGGCGCACTTCGTGGCGACCGTTCATGAGTACGCTGACCAGCCCGCCGCCGGCGCTGCCGGTGACTTCGAGCTGGGCGATTTCTTCCTGTGCCTTCTTCAGGTTCTCCTGCATGCGCTGCGCTTGCTGCATGAGGTTGCCGAGGGGTCCACGCATGGTTGGCTCCAGAGGGATGTTCGAGTCTTGCGTAAATGGTGCCGGCACGGGGCCCCGCCAAGGTCAGCCCGGCACACGCAGTTCAGGCGCCGGGCGCCGCGCTATCGTCGACGCGGACCGACTGGGGCACGATGCGCGCACCGAATTCGCGCATCGCCGCCTGCACGAACGGATCCTGCTCCATGTCCTGCTCGGCCTGCTGCTGGCGAGCGCTGCGCGTGCGCGCGATCTGCTCGGCCGGTGTCTCGACACCGGCGCGTGCGCGCTCGAAATTCAGGCGCAGCGGACGGCCGGTCGCGGCGGACAGCTTTTCCTGCAGCTGGCTGCCCATCGCCGGCGAGTGCAGGTTTTCGTGTTCGGGCTTGAGCGCGAGACGCAGTACGTCGCCGTCGACCGCGAGCAGCGCCGCATGCTGTGCAAGCTGGCCGAGCGGGCCACGCAGGCCGGCGCGTTCGATGAGCTGCGGCCAGTCGCGCGGTTCGAGCGCAACCGGCGCCACGACAGAAGCCTCGGGCATGACCGGCGGCGCGGGTGTCACGGCGGGTGCAACGACGGGAGCCGGCGCCTGCTCCGCCGGCGCGGACGCCGCCGATAGCGCCACCGGCAGCGGCGCGCGGGCCGGCGCCAGGATCTCGGCAGCGATCACGGTTGCTTCGGCGCCATACGGCGGCGTCGCCGCCTCCTCGCGCACCGACTGCGTGCGCGAGCCTGCCGGCGCGCCGACGCTGCCCGCGGCGTTAGCACGCTGCGCCTGCGGCGGCGTAGCGCCGCCGGCCACTTCACCGGCCGGCGCAAACGCGAGCAGTCGCAGCAGCGCCATCTCGAAGCCAGCGCGCGGCGTCGGCGCCAGCGCAAGGTCGCGTCGTCCACTGATGCACAACTGGTAGTACAGCTGCACTTCGTCGGCCGCCAGCGACTGCGCGAAACGGGCAACGTCCTGTGCATCTGCCAGGTTTTCACCGACGTGGTCGGGCACAAGCTGGCATAGCTGTACGCGATGCAGCAACCCGGCCAGGTCATCGAGCACCAGGCCGAAATCCGGGCCGAACTCCGCCAGCTTGGTGACCTCGGCGAACAGCGCATTGCCGTCGTTGGCGCAGATCGCGTCGAGCAGGCGCGTGACCTGGGCGCGTTCGATCGTACCCAGCATGGTGCGCACGTCGGCGACCTGCACGCTGCCGCCGCCATAGGCGATGGCCTGGTCCAGCAGCGACAGTCCGTCGCGCAGCGAACCGTCGGCGCCCTTGGCAAGAAGCCCTATCGCGTCGGCGTCGGAGCCGATCTGCTCCGCGGCGAGGATATGCCGCATCTGCCCCGCGATCTGCTCGGGCAACAGGCGCTTGAGATTGAACTTGAGGCAGCGCGACAGCACGGTCACCGGCAGCTTCTGCGGGTCGGTGGTCGCGAGCAGGAACTTGACGTGGGCCGGCGGTTCTTCCAGCGTCTTGAGCAAGGCGTTGAAGGCGTTCTTCGACAGCATGTGGACTTCGTCGATGAGGAAGACCTTCTGCCGTCCGCGGGCCGGCGTGTACTGTGCGCTTTCAATCATCTCGCGCACGTCGTCGACACCGGTGTGACTGGCGGCGTCGATCTCGAGCAGATCGACGAACCTGCCTGCGTCGATATCGAGGCAGGCACGGCATTCGCCGCACGGTTGCGAGGATTGGCCGCGCTCGCAGTTCAGCGACTTGGCGAAGATGCGCGCGATCGTGGTCTTGCCCACGCCGCGGGTGCCGGTGAACAGGAAGGCATGGTGCAGACGTCCGCCGTCCAGCGCATTGGACAAGGCGCGCACCACATGCTCCTGGCCCACCAGCTCGCTGAACCGCTTGGGTCGCCACTTGCGCGCAAGGACTTGATACGACATGCCGTTTCCTTCGGACCAAGCGCCGATTGTGCCACGCCGGGCAGGCGCCGGGCGCACGCGCCCGGCATCTTCAACGAGCACCGCAGCAATAGCCCGCGCGGCGCCGTCGACGTGCGGGTCGAGCAGCGGAGCGTCGGCCTGGTCTGGGCTTCGTACCGGGTAGGCGGTTTGCGCCGGTTGTTCTAGGCTTGACGCCCGCACCGAGGTTCGGCCGCACGCCTGCAAGGAGAAAACAAGCCTCATGTCGTCAGCCAGCCGCAAGCCCACTGCAATGCCGCTCAAGGATCCGGGCCCGACGCCCGCCGAGCGTGCCGCCGTACAGGACGCGATCACGGCCTGCCGCGAACTGCCCGGCGCATTGCTGCCTGTTTTGCACGCGGTGCAGGACACACTCGGCTACGTGCCGCCGCAAGCGGTGCCGATGATCGCGCACGGTCTCAATCTCTCGCGCGCCGACGTACACGGCGTGATCAGTTTCTATCACCATTTCCGCGCCGCGCCGCCGGGCCGCCATGTGGTGCAGCTATGCCGCGCGGAAAGCTGTCAGGCGATGGGTTCTGCCGCACTGGAAGCCTGCGCCAAAGACCATTTGCGCATCGGCTACGGACAGACCAGCGCGAGCGGTGCGGTCACCCTGGAAGCGGCGTACTGTCTGGGCAACTGTGCGCTGTCACCGGCCATCCTGCTCGACGGCGAACTGCTCGGCCGTGTCACGCCCACCCGGCTGACGCAACTGCTGGACGCGCTGGAGACGCAGGCATGAGCGTGACCGTGTTCGTGCCGATTGATTCGGCCGCGCTGTCGGTCGGCGCCGGGGCCGTTGCGGCGCGCATCGTCGAGGAAGCCGCGCGCCGCGGCCTCGATTTGCGCCTGGTGCGCAACGGCTCGCGCGGACTGTTCTGGCTGGAGCCGCTGGTCGAAGTCGCGACACCGGCGGGCCGCACCGCCTATGGACCGGTCGACGCCGGCGACGTTGCAAGCCTGTTCGACGCGGACTTCCTGCACGGCGGCGCGCACGCCCTCTCGCACGGCCTGACGGAGGAGATTCCCTTCCTCAAGCGCCAGGAACGCCTGACCTACCGCCGCCTCGGCGTGATCGATCCGCTCGATCTCTCCGACTACGCTGCCCACGACGGCTGGCAAGGGCTTCGACACGCGCTGACGCTACCGCCCGCCGCGATCGTGCAGGAAGTGCTGGATTCCGGCCTGCGCGGCCGCGGCGGCGCCGCGTTCCCGGCCGGCATCAAATGGAAGACCTGCGCCGACGTGGCCGCGACGCAGAAGTACATCGTCTGCAATGCCGACGAGGGCGATTCGGGTACGTATGCGGACCGGCTGACCCTCGAAGGCGATCCGTTCTCGCTGATCGAAGGCATGCTCATCGCCGGCCTCGCCGTCGGCGCGAGCGAAGGCTATGTCTACATCCGCAGCGAATACCCGCGCG
>JAAFHE010000251.1 GCA_013298265.1 Lysobacterales bacterium
GAGGCGGATCGCGTCCTCGTCGTGCTCGACCACGATCTCGGCAACACCGTGATCGTGGTCGAGCACGTACATGACGCCGACGAGGCCCGCGCCGATCTGGCTGGCCAGGCGGATGCGCTGCGCTTCGCCGCCGGACAGCGAGTCGGCCTGCCGATCCAGGGTCAGGTAGTCCAGGCCCACATCGACGAGGAAGCGCAGACGCTCACGGATTTCCTTGACGATCTTGGTCGCGATCTCGCCGCGCCAGCCGGCCAGCGTGAGCTTCTGGAAGAAATCGAGTGACTGGTCGATCGGCAGCGCGGTCAACGTCGACAGGTTGCTTTCGGCGACGAACACGTTGCGCGCCGAGCGGTTCAGGCGCTGGCCGCCGCAGTCGGGGCAGGGCTGCCCGCTGATGAACTTGGCCAGTTCCTCGCGCAC
Source organism: Lysobacterales bacterium (assembly GCA_013298265.1). Taxonomy (GTDB): domain Bacteria; phylum Pseudomonadota; class Gammaproteobacteria; order Xanthomonadales; family Rhodanobacteraceae; genus Tahibacter. The sequence goes on from JAAFHE010000251.1 coordinate 421, forward strand.
GGCCGGCGACTCGGTTTCCTTGTAGCGGCGCTCGAGGTTGTTGACGATGCCTTCGAAGCGGTGCTTGCGCGTGACGTTGCCGCCGGCATCGGTCAGATAGCGGAACGTGACGACGTCCTCGCCGGAACCATACAACACGGCCTTCTGGTTCGCCTTGGACAGTTTTTCCCAGGGCGTGTCGATGTCGAAGCCGTAGTGCTTGGCCAGCGAAAGTATCAATTGGAAATAGTATGCATTGCGCCGGTCCCAGCCGCGCACCGCGCCGGCGGCGAGGCTGTGCTCGGGATGCACGACGATACGGGCCGGATCGAAGAACTGGCTGACGCCGAGGCCGTCGCAGCTTGGGCACGCGCCCAGGGGCGAATTGAACGAAAACAGGCGCGGTTCCAATTCCGGTAGCGAGTAGTCGCAGACCGGACAGGAGAAGCGCGACGAATACAGGGTTTCCGGCGTGTCGGCGGCGTCGATGTCGGCGACCAGCACGAGACCGTCACCGAGGCGCAGCGCCGTCTCGAAGGATTCGGCCAGCCGCTGCTTGAGATCGTCCTTGGGCCGGAAGCGGTCGACCACGACTTCGATCGTATGCTTCTGACGCAGGGCCAGCGCGGGTACCGCATCAAGCTCGTACACGGTGCCGTTAACGCGGGCGCGCACGAAACCCTGGGCACGTAGCTGTTCGAACACCTGCACATGTTCGCCCTTGCGTTCGCGTACGACGGGGGCGAGCAGCATGTAGCGGTGGTCCGGCTTCAGGGCCAGGGTAGCGTCGACCATCTGGCTCACGGTCTGCGCTTCGAGCGGAATGCCGTGGTCGGGACAGCGCGGCGTGCCGACGCGGGCGAACAGCAAACGCAGGTAGTCGTAGATCTCCGTGATCGTGCCGACAGTCGAGCGCGGGTTGTGCGAAGTCGACTTCTGTTCGATCGAAATCGCCGGCGACAGGCCTTCGATGTGATCGACGTCGGGTTTTTCCATCACGGACAGGAACTGACGCGCATAGGCCGACAGCGACTCGACATAGCGGCGCTGACCTTCGGCGTAGATGGTGTCGAACGCGAGCGACGACTTGCCCGAACCCGACAGCCCGGTGATCACGATCAGGCTGTCGCGCGGCAGGTCCAGATCGATGTTCTTGAGATTGTGTGTGCGCGCGCCGCGTATGCGGATCGTGTCCATCTGGGGTTTGGGCATGGGGGTCAGCGAAGTAGTATGCGCCGCGCCGGGTCGGCGGCGCGTGACAGGTGAGGGCGACACGACGGGAATCCAATCAGGGCAAGAACGAACCTATAGAACTGAATGCGGACAGATTCCGCCCTGATTTGAACAATCGGCGGTGAGGGGCGCTTCGCTTGAACTGAGCGTCGCGAGGCCTGGCTTGCGTCAGGCCCGCTTACGAATTGACCAGGATCGCCAAAGCCGTTATCCTCGCGCGCCCCAAAAAGGGACAGGCTTACGTTCATGCCTGGCTACAGCAGAATAACTACAGAGGAATTCCCATGTACGCAGTCATCGTCACTGGCGGTAAGCAATACCGCGTGATGAAGGGTGAGACCATCCGCGTCGAGCTGCTCAAGGCCGACGTCGACTCCACCTTTACCTTCGACCAGGTCTTGCTGGTCGGCGAAGGCGATTCGATCAATATCGGCGGCCCGCTGCTCGGCGGCGCGTCGGTCACCGCCACCGTGAAGAAGCACGGTCGCGCCGACAAGATCCGCATCGTCAAATTCCGCCGCCGCAAGCATTTCCGCAAGGAAACCGGTCACCGTCAGCATTTCACCGAAGTCGAGATCACCGGCATCACCGCCGGCTGAATCTGAGGAGCAGCAGTCATGGCATCAAAGAAGGGCGTAGGCTCAAGTCGTAACGGCCGCGATTCGAATCCGAAGTATCTCGGCGTCAAGGTCTATGGTGGCGAAGCCATCAATGCCGGCAACATCATCATTCGCCAGCGCGGCACCCAGTTCCATCCGGGTACCGGCGTCGGCCTGGGGCGCGACCACACCATCTTTGCGCTGATTGACGGCAAGGTGGAGTTCGCGGTCAAGGGTCCGAAGAGCCGCCGCACGATCAGCGTCGTTCCGGCCTGATCCTCGCAGCACACGATGACGCAGAAGCCCCGCTCTGGCGGGGCTTTTGTTTTGTAGGCCCGGCGACGCCCGCGCCGGTTGCCAGAAAGCGGCGCATGCGCCATTCCGGGCACACGGCTCCAGTCGTGCTGCGGCTCCGTTGTTTCTTTGTGCGTTCGCGGTTCGGGCGTGCGCTACCTTATGCCTTCGATGGGCACTCTTGAATCCCTATGAAATTCGTCGACGAAGCTGAAATCCATGTCCACGCCGGCAACGGCGGCAATGGCTGCGCCAGTTTCCGGCGCGAGAAATTCATTCCGTTCGGCGGACCCGACGGCGGCGACGGCGGTGCCGGCGGCAGTGTGTTTCTCGTCGCCGACGAAAACCTCAACACCCTGATCGATTTCCGTCACCAGCGCGTCTACCGCGCCGGTCGTGGTGAAAACGGCATGAGCCGGCAGATGCACGGCAAGGCCGGCGAAGAGCTGATCATCCGCGTACCGGTCGGTACCGTCATCATCAACATCGATACCAACGAGACCATCGGCGACCTGACCGAGCACGGCCAGCGCCTCAAGGTCGCCCAGGGCGGCGACGGCGGCCTGGGCAACATCCACTTCAAGAGTTCGACCAATCGCGCGCCGCGCAAGGCGACCTCGGGCTTTCCCGGCGACTCGCGCGAGTTGCGCCTGGAGCTGAAGCTGCTCGCGGACGTCGGTCTGCTCGGTTTTCCGAACGCGGGTAAATCCACGTTTATCCGTGCCGTGTCGGCGGCGACGCCGCGCGTGGCGGATTATCCGTTCACGACGCTGCATCCGAACCTGGGCGTGGTGCGCATCGACACGGACCAGAGTTTCGTGGTCGCCGATATCCCGGGGCTGATCGAAGGCGCCGCCGACGGTGCGGGGCTGGGCATCCAGTTCCTCAAGCATGTCGCGCGTACCAGTCTGTTGCTGCATCTGGTCGACATGGCGCCGCTGGACGGTGAGACCGACCCGGTCGCACAGGTCAAGGCGATCGAGGCCGAGCTCAAGCAGTTCGATCCGGGCCTGCTCAAGCGCCCACGCTGGCTCGTGCTCAACAAGGCCGACCTGCTGCCTGAGGAAGACCGGCTCAAGGCGGCCAAGGACATCGTCAAGCGGCTGAAGTGGAAGGCGCCGTGGTTCCTCGTGTCGGCCATCGGCCGCGAAGGCACCTGGCCGATCTGCCTCGAAGCGCAGAAGTTCTTCGACGAGGCCAAGCGGGTCGAGCGGGAAGAGCGCGAGGCACAGTAAAGAGGGTGAGGGAGTGAGAAATGAGCGAGTCCGGTGTTGGGTACCTACTCGTTTCTCACTTCTCTAAACTCATTGCCTAGCTCAATCGCCTGATTCCAGCCACAAAAAAAGCCGGCTTGCGCCGGCTTTTCATTGCAGCCTGTTTCAATCGCAGATCAGGCGAGTGCCTTGATATGGTTGGTCAGGCGGCTCTTGTGACGGTTGGCTTTGTTCTTGTGGATCAGGCCACGGCTGCCGTAGCGATCCATGATGGGCTCGGCGACCTTGTAAGCGGCTTCGGCGCCAGCCTTGTCCTTCGATTCGATGGCCTTTACGACCTTCTTGATTGCCGTGCGCAGCATGGAGCGGGCACTGACGTTGCGCTGACGGCGCACTTCAGACTGCTTCGCACGCTTCTTTGCGGATTTGATATTGGCCAAGGTAAGACTCCAGACGCACGACTTTGGAAAAAGACGCGCGAGTTTAAGGATGATGTCCGGCCGCGTCAACCGCGCGGTCGGGAAAGTTCCCGCGACGCTGGGGCGCCGGGCATGGGTGGCCTAGAATAGAACGCTTGTGCCCGCCGCCCGGACCCGCCGCAGCGGGCAGCCAGCGAGGGATGGAGTCCTGCGTGTGAAAGCCCCGAGTCTGCTGCGTTCCCTCATGTCCTTCAGCGGCATGACCTTCATCTCGCGCCTGCTCGGACTGGCGCGCGAAGTGGCCATGTCGGCAGCGTTCGGTGCCGGCATGGTAACCGACGCGTTCAACGTTGCGTTCCGTATTCCGAATTTCCTGCGCCGGCTGTTCGCCGAGGGTTCGTTCTCGCTGGCCTTCGTACCGGTGCTGACCGAGGTCAAGGAGAAAGAGTCCCCCGAAGCCCTGCGCGAATTGATCGCGCGCGCGGCCGGCACGCTCGGCGCGATCCTGCTCGTCGTCACCGCGATCGGCGTGCTCGGCGCGGACTGGGTCGTGCGCCTGTTCGCCTCCGGCGCGGTCGACGAACCGGAGAAGTTCGCACTGACTGCGGACCTCCTGCGCGTGACCTTCCCGTTCCTGCTGTTCGTGTCGCTGACCGCGCTGGCCGGTGCCGTGCTCAATGCGTTCAACCGCTTCGCGCTGCCGGCGCTGACGCCGGTGATCCTCAATCTGTGCTGGATCGCCGGCGCGCTCTGGTTCGCACCGCATTTCGACGTGCCCATCATGGCGGTGGGCTGGGCGATCTTCGCGGCCGGCCTGCTGCAGTTGCTGTTCCTGCTGCCGGCCTTGCGCCGGCTCAACATGCTGGCCTGGCCGCGCTGGGGCTGGAGCCATCCGCAGGTCAAGCGCATTCGCCAGGTCATGCTGCCGACGCTGTTCGGTTCCTCGGTCGCCCAGATCAACCTGCTGCTGGACACCGTGATCGCGTCCTACCTGATCACCGGATCGCAGACCTGGCTGGGGCAGAGCGACCGTCTGCTCGAGTTCCCGCTTGGCCTGTTCGGGGTGGCGCTGGGCACCGTGATCCTGCCGAGCCTGTCACGCCACCATGTCAGCACTGACGCCGTAGCGTTTGCGCGCGCGCTCGACTGGGGGCTGCGCACGGCCTTGCTGATCGCGCTGCCGGCCATGCTCGGTCTGGTACTGCTGGCCGAGCCGCTCGTCGCCACCTTGTTCTTCCATGGCAAGTTCACGCCGCATGACGTGGCGATGGCCAGCCTGAGCCTGTCGGCGCTGAGCTTCGGCCTGCCGGCCTTCGTGCTGGTCAAGGTGGTCGCGCCGGCGTTCTACGCGCGCGGCGACACACGCACTCCCGTACGTGCCGGTGTGGTCGCGATGGTGGCGAACATGCTGATGAACCTGATCTTCGTCGCGGCGCTGTTCGCGTTGTGGCACCAGCCGGCGGACCTCGACGGCGGTTGGGTTGCCGCGCTCTCCCGCGTGCCGGGGTTGCATGTCGCGCTGGCGCTGGCGAGCGCGCTGGCCGGTTATCTCAATCTCGCCCAGCTCTGGCTGGCGCTGGCGCGCAGCGGCGTCTTCCAGCGCCAGGCGGGCTGGGCCAGGCACCTCTGGCGAGTGGGCCTGGCCTGCACGGCCATGTCTGCGGTGCTGCTGCTCGGACTGCGTTTTGCCGAGGGCTGGACGCAGATCCCGACCTGGCAGCGCATCGTCCAGCTGGGCGCCCTGGTCGTCGTCGGTGCCGGCGCCTACCTGCTGGCCCTGTTCGCCCAGGGTTTCCGCCTGCGCGAACTGCGTGCGCATTGACGCAATGGCCGTGATCCATCGTCCGGCGCCAGTCGCTATACTCCGGCCAATGCATACGTTGTCCCGTGACGTCGCCGGCCCCGTGCTCGCGCCGCGCGGCAGCGTGGTCTGTATCGGCGCATTCGACGGCGTACATCGCGGTCATCGCTATGTGCTCGACCACGTCTGCCGCCGCGCCGCCGAGTTGAATCTGGAACCGGCCGCCATCAGTTTCGAGCCGGTGCCGCGCGAATTTTTCGCGCGCGGCAGTCTGGCGCGCCTGTCATCGGCGCGCGACAAGATCGGGCACCTGTTCGAGGCCGGCGTCAGCCGTT
>JAAFHE010000025.1 GCA_013298265.1 Lysobacterales bacterium
TTCTGCGCCTCGTCGACGAAGCCGAGGTAGCGCACACCGTCGTCGTCGCGCAGGCCGAGATGATCCGCGCCGGTCAGTACGAGTTCGACCGCATCGCGGTGCTGCCGGCGCAGCAGCCGGAAGGCGGCGATCAGTTCGCGGCAGCCTTTGCTCTCGTCGATGCGCCCGCAGTAGAGCAGATAGGGTCGCTCGCGCGCTGCCGGCGGCGACGCGGCCGTTTCTACGGCCATGCCGACGACGTCGCCGCGCTGGACGCCCCAGAGTCGCGCACCAAGGCGGCGTTCCGCCTCGGTGAGCCAGATGATGCGCGGCACGCGCTGCGCGGCCTGCGCGTAGACCGGCAGGTAGGCCGGCGGCTCGTCGTGCAGGGTTGGCACGAGCACGCGCTTGGCCTCGGGCACGCATTCCAGGCCGAAGTACGTGGTCGGATACAGGTAGGTGCAGAACAGCACGAACGCGTAGTCGCCGTGGTGTGCGCGCAGATGCGCAAACAGCCCCGGACACCACGGACCCTGGGCGCGGATGAACTGCTCGGCCAGCGTCGCGCGCCAGGCGATCCGTGCGGCACCGTCACGCTCGATCTCGTGCGCATGCGTCTGCAGCAGGCGCCGGTGCAGTTCGTTGAACCAGCTGCCGCGCGGCCAGGCGCTCGCGAAGCGCAGGATGCGCACGTCTTCGCGCCGTTCCTCACCGGCCGGCAGCGCGTTGTCCCAACTGCGGTAGTCGAGCGCGCAACTGGTCAGTATGTCGACGTCGGCGCGTGTACGCAGCAGCCGGGCGTAGTGCCAGGCCAGGGCTTCGGAGCCGCCGGCGACATCGGCGTGGCAGCGCTGCACGACGACGGCGATGCGGGTCATGCGAAAGCGGCCAGCGCGTCGTCGAGGCGTGCGGCGAGCAGGTCCGGCGCGAACTCGTTCCGATAGCGTTCGCGGCCGGCCAGGCGCAGGACCTCGGCCGCGGCCGCATCGCGCGCGAGCCGGTCGAGGCTGGCCGCATACAGGCGCGGATCGGATTCCTGCCACGCGAGTCCGGCGCGGCCCAGCGTTTCGCCGATCGCGCCGCGGTCGCGCGCGACGACCGGCACTCCCAGCGCCATCGCCTCGACCAGCGGCACGCAGAAGCCTTCGTGCTCCGAGAGCATCAGCAGCGTGTCGGCGACGAGCCAGCAGGCTTTGAGGCGCGCGTCGTCGATGTTGTCGAGAAAGTGCACATTGTCAGAAATATTCAGTGCGGCGCATTGTTCGCGCAGGTGGCGCGAATAGCGCGCCAGGCGCCGGTCGTGCTTGCCGACAACGAGCAGGCGCGCATCGGCCGCGTAGTGGCGCCGGTAGCAGGCGAATGCATCGAACAGTGCCGCGTGGCCCTTGTTTGGGGCGACGCGGCCGAGCATGAGCACGTTGTGCCGGCCGCCGTAGCGATCCAGCAGCACCGTATCGGCCGGCTGGTCGAGCAAGGCCTCGCAGCGATGGAACGGCGCGAGCACGCGGCTGCGCTCGGGCGGCAGGCCCGCCTGCACGAGTTCGTCGGCGTTGTAGCGCGAACACGACAGCGCGAGATCGAAACCCAGTGTCGCGAGTGTCGCGAGGCTCGCGCGGCCTGCCGCGCAGCTGCGCACATGGTCGCGCGACCAGCCCTGGAAGAATTCCGCCGGCGTGATGTTGTGGTAGCGCAGTACGCGCCGGCACGACAACTGCGCGAGCTGCGCCTCGATGCGCGGCCAGCCGATGGAATAGTGGTAGATGACGAGATCGCGCGGACCCAGCCAGCGTTCGAGCCCGGCCGGCGCGTGCACGCTTTCAGCGAGGCCCTGGCTGTGGTCGGCGTAGAGGCGCACGTCGTGTCCGGCGCGGCGCAGCGCGGCCGCCATCTCGAGCACATCGGTGCCGACGGCGTCGTGGGCGGTCAGCGATGGGGCGAGCAGGGCGATCTTCATCGCGCGGCCGGGCGACGCACGGACGGCGCCGTTTCGCTTCGATCGGGCAGTCCTGCGCGGTACCGCAGGCAGCCGGCGATGCCGCACCACGCGCACGGGTGATTCATGCGCGCGGATCGTTGCGCGCGCTGCGCAGCAGGGCGACGTCGTTGCGCAGGCGTGCGACTTCGGCGGTGAGATCGGCGATGTCCGCAACCGCGTTCTGCTGCGCCAGCGCCTGTCCGAGCCGGCGTTGCTCGCGCGCGATCTCGGGCAGGTTCCAGAGCAGGGCCAGTCGCTCGATCAGCGCACCGATCAGCGGCAGGCGGGTCAGGCGCCAGAAGCGGTAGCGCCCGGCGAGGCCGGCGATTTCCGCGCCATAGCCGCGGCCTTCGGCGGACGCGCGCAGGTCGCCGAGGATCGCGATCTTGCTGTCGCCGGCAGCGAGTCGCTGCAGCGCGAGGAGCTGGCCGCCGGCGTCGGGCGGGCGCTTGAGCAGACAGCGATAGGCGAGCTCGACGAACTCGTCGTTGTGTACGTGCATGAAGTCGTCGAGCGTGTAGTGCAGACGCTGTGGATGATCCAGCGCCAGCACCACGGGCGCGGCGCCGCGTGCGGTCACCGCGGACGACACCTCGGGCAGCGTCGCGGCTTCGGCGCGGATCTGCTGTTGCAGGTTGTCGAGCGGATCGGAAGGATTCGGAGTCATTGCGGAGGCGTTCGGCGGAGCGTCGGCTTCAGCGCGGAGTGGCAGCGCGCGCCGGCGCGGCCTCCGCCGCAGCGAGCGGGATGATGCCATACGAGCGCGCTGTGGCCAGGTCGATCCACTGGTAGTCGGGCTTGCGCTGGCCGAAGCCCGCAGCTTCGCGCGCGTAGCGCGCCTTGCCGGCGACGAGCGCGGCGGAGAAGCTGTCGAGTGCGTCGCTGTCGATCAGGCTTAGTTCGCCGACGAAGCCGGGCTTGGGCCGGACCGCGAGCTGGCGCGCGCCGAGCAGTGTCGTCTCGACGAATACCGGGCTGCTCTTCTTGTCATCGGTATAGAACGCGAGCAGCGCGTGGCGCGGCACGAGCAGCAGCACGCTGCGGATGCCCAGGCGCTCCAGCGCCGCGGCCAGCAGCAGGCTGCCATCAATGCAGTTGGCGCGGCGCTCGCTCCAGACATCGTCGTGCAGCCGCACATGCTGGCTCCACACCAGCGGGCCGCGCGCGAGACCCGGATCCTCGTCGGCGTAGCGCACGCCGTGTAGCTGCAGCACTTCCCAGATCGCATACGCCGAGGCCAGTGCCTGCGCCGGTGTGCGCGGCCCGGGCTTGAGCGGCAGGAACGGGTGCCGTTCGGCGACCTGGTCGAAGATGTCGTCGATCACCTGCGAATCCGGATCCGCATAGGCGGCGAAGATCCAGCCGAGGTCGACGTGATCCTTGCCGTCGCGCACGTAGTACAGCGCTTCGCTGAGCGGGTGCAGGCGGATCTCGCGGCGCTGGCGCTGCGCCGGTGCGTCGTCGCGCTGCAGGGCGAACTCGGCAACGACGTTCTGCGGCTTCACCATGCTGGCCAGCGCACGGCGGCTCCAGCGCAGGCGTGGCCGCAGCGTATAGCGTTCGCCGGCGCGTGGCAGTACGGCCTGGACGCTGGCCGGCTCGGCCAGACCCGGCGCGCCGACGCTGAGGCTTACGCGCTCGTCGTTGCGCGCCGCCACCACGTCGACGGCGACCATGCCGCTGCCATCGCCGTAGCGGTTGTCGTCGGGCTTGGTGCTGGGACGTTGAGACAGGTCGAGTACCGGATACAGCGCATCGTCGGGACTGACCCGCACCTGCCAGTCCGCTGAGCGCGCCAACGGACTCCACACCGCAGCGAACGCGACAGCGCAGGCCAGCAGCACGGCGTGCCGGCGCATCGGGGTTTGCAAGGAAAGCATGTGCCGACTATCGTTGCGCCCGCCTGTGCTTGTCCATAGGCCGCGTTGGGACGGCAGGTTTCCCAGCCCGTTCCTTTCTCGTGGAGTACCCATGCGCACGATTCTCACGCCCCTTGCCCTGATGCTGCTATTGACGGCTTGCAGCAACGCGCCGCAGGATGCGGCCAAGCCCGCCGCCGCGCCCGCTCCTGCGCCGGCCGCGCCCGCACCGAAGACCGAGCAAGCTGCTGCGCCCACACCGGCACCTGCGCCGGCCGCACCCACGGAACTGCCGGTCGGCGCCTGCGGTGACCAGAGCGCCGTGGCCAAGGAAGAGCGCCTCGCCAACACGCCGCGCTGGACCACGGCGAGCGAAGTCGACAATTTCGGCTACGACGTGTTCCGCGGCGACAGCGAGGAAGGTCCGTTCGCCAAGCTCAACGCGAGCCCGCTGCTCGGCGCCGGCACCACGGACGAAACCAAGAAGTACGAGTACCGCGACGACACCATCGATCCGTGCCGCGACTACTGGTACTACGTCGAGTCCATCGACACCAACGGCGCGCGCGAAAAGTTCACGCCGGTCTTCAAGGCATCGGCCAAGCGCCGTGCAGCTGGCACGGCGGCGCCCACACAGGCGAAGTAAAGCCATGCTGCAAAGGCAGGACGTGCGGGTGCGCCGGCGCGTCCTGCTTGGTATTTTTGTCGCATTGTTCCTTCTGCAGCAGGGTGCGCTGTTCTGGCTTTACTGGGCCGGCGGCGGCAAGATCCTGCTCGGCGACGAAGTCGCCTACCTGACCTGGGCGCGCGGGATCGCGGGGCTGGGGCCGATGCCGGTCGATGCCGGCTGGTGGCCGCCGCTGCAGGCCTGGCTGCTCGCCGGATCGCTGCGTTTGTTCGGCGAACACCTGCTGCCGCTGCAGTTGCTGCAGACCGTTTTCCTGGTCGGTGCCGCCGCACTGCTGCGCGCGCTCTGGCGCGACGTCGACGGCCGCGTGCGTGCGGCCAATCTCGCCGCTGTGCTGTTCCTGCTTAATCCGTCCAACATGGCCTATGCGCATTGGCTCTGGCCCGAGCCGGTGCACCTGCTGCTGCTGCTCGCGGCGCTGCGCCTGGCGCTGCGCGCCGCTGCGCCGGCGCGCAGTTTTCTCGCCGGCGCCGCGCTCGGCGCCGCGCTGCTGGCCAAGAGTCTGTTGAGCCTGTTCTGGCCGGCGCTCGCGCTGCTGCTTGCGCGTCGCTACCGCTGGCGCGGCGCCGTTGCGCTGCTGCTCGGTGTCGCCGTGGTTACGGCGGTGCCGCTGTGGCAGGGCTGGCGCCTGACCGGCAAGCCGATGATTGCCGACAGCTCTGCGTTCAACCTCGTCGGCGGCCTGCGCGAACAGTGGCGCAGCGACTACATCGACGACAGCGTCGCGGACCTGGTGCCGGACTATTTCGCCAGCGCGACGACGCCGGCCGGGCGCAACGCAATCTATCTCCAGCGCGCCGGGGCGATCGTGCAGGAGCAGGGCCTGCTGGTGACGCTGGCGGAGCAGCTCGGACGCCAGTACTTCCGCCTGTTCAGCGCGAAAACCACCTTGTTCTCGCAGTTGCCCGGTCCCGCCTGTTCCGGACACGCCGGCAGCTATCGCGAGACGGCCGCCGTGCTGGCGCAAGCGATCACGGCAGCCGGCGACACGCTGCATCTCGTCAGCCTCGTCGGCTTCGCGCTGGGTCTTGCGTTCTGGCGGCGCTGGCGCGAGCCGCTGGTCGTGTGGGGTGCGCTGTTTTTCGCCTATCAGCTAGGCCTTTACCTGCTGCTGCACGTCAAGGCGAGATTCCTGCTGCCGATGATGCCCTTCCTCTGTGCATTTGCCGGCAGCGCGCTGGCCAGCCTGCAGCGGCCCGACGCGACGGCCGCCGTGCATCTGCAGGGCGCGATGCGCTGGATGATCGCCGCGTCGCTCGCGACATTGCTGCTGATGCTTGCGCTGGCCGGGCCCTGGTTCGACCAAAGTTGCGGATGACGACGGCGGAGGCCGCATGAATCGCGAGCAGGAACTGGAGCTGCGCCTGGACGAGTCGCGCCATGCCGAGGCGGAGCTGCGCCGCGTCATCGACATCCTGCTGGCCGAGGGCGACGCGGTGTTCGCGAGCCGCAGCTGGCGCCTCGGCCGCGCGCTCGTCCGCGTCGCGGAGTGGCTGCAGCAGCGCCTCGGCCGCACACCCGCCGTCGCGCAGGACGCGGCGCACTGGCGGCGCATCGTCGCGGCGCACGACGACGGCCTCGCGCGGCGCCGAGCGCTGCTCGAACGCCTGTGCGTCGACGGCGCTGTCGAGGAAGATCTGGATGCGGTGCTCGCGCAGGTCTGGCGGGGGATTGGCGCGGAGCGGCGCAGCGACCGCCCATGAGCGCGCCGCATACCAGCCTTGTCGTGCTGGCCTGGAACCGCTGGGAGCTGACGGTGCGTGCGCTCGACAGCCTGCTCGCGACCGATCTGGACGGTTGCGAAGTCATCGTCGTGGACAACGGCTCAACCGACGCGACGCCGCAGGCGCTGGACGCGTATGCCGACCGCGTGCGGCGGCTGCGACTCGGTGCCAACCTCGGCTTCGTGCGCGGCAACAACGCTGGCATCGCCGCGGCCGCGGCCACCGACGGCGTGGTGCTGCTCAACAATGACCTCGTCTTCACCCAGCGCGACTGGCTGCAACGCCTGCGCGCCTGCGCTGATGCGCAGGCGGATACCGGCATCGTCGGCTGCCGCCTCGTCGATGCGCGCGGGCGCTTGCTGCACGCCGGTACGCGCGTGCTTCCCGACGATGGCACGGGCGTGCAGACCGCGTCGGGACGCGTCGAGCAGGATGTCGGCCAATACACCGATGCGGACCGCGTGGTCGAAGGCGTGGTTTTCGCCGCGGTCTACCTCAAGCGCGCGCTCCTTGAGGCGATAGGCCCGCTGCACGAGGACTACGTCACCTATGCCGAGGACAGCGACTACTGCCTGCGCGCGCGCGCCGCGGGCTGGCGCACGCGCCTGTGCGGCGGCGTCACCTTGCGCCATGACCAGCACGGTTCCACCGGCGAGGACGGCACGGCGCGCGCGCAGTTGCTGGCGCAGGGCCGTGCGACGTTTGCGCGGCACTGGTCGGCCGCGCTGCACGCGCAGTACGACAGGTCACTGTGCCTGGCGGGCGCGCTGGATTTCCCGGCTGCGCTCGCCGCGTGGCAGCGGCCGCTGGCGCGTGCGCTCGATGCGGCCGGCGTGCGGCTGAGCTATCGCTCGCTGTATGCGCCGGTGCTGCCCGAAGCGATTGCTGAGAGCGGCGACAGCCAGGACCACCTGCTCAACGCCATCCGCCGCCGTGCGGCCGATGCCGACGTCGTACTGTGTGCCGGCGACGCGGCGCTGTGGCCCCGCGTGACCGCACCGTGGCGTATCGGCTATGCAGATTTCGAACGGCTGCCCGACGGTGCCCAGGCGGCTTCGATCCGCGCGATGGACGAGATCTGGACACCCAGCATCTGGCATCGCGACCAGTTGTGCGCGGCGGGCCTGGCCGATGCGCAGGTCATGCCCTGGGTCGTCGAGCCGGCCTATGCGCATCCGCGGCTGCGCGCGACCCGCAACCCGCACGACGAACGCGTCGTGCTGTGCTGCGCGCGCTGGGACGATATCGACGCGCCGTGGCTGCTGCTGCAGGCCTGGACGCAGCGGTTCCGGCGCGAACAGCCGCTGCGCCTGCTGCTGTGCATCGACCCACTCGGCCAGGATCTTGCCGCGGCGACGCGCGCGCTGCCGCTGGATCCGCACGGCGGCCGCTACAGCCTGCTGCCGCAGCCGCGGCTCGCCGAAGAGCAGCGCCAGGCCCTGTTCGCAACCGCCGATGTCGTGATCTGTGCCAGCCGCAGCCGCAGCCGCTGCTGGCCCTTGCTGCAGGCGATCGCCACCGCGCGGCCGCTCGTTGCGACCGCCCGCGGCGCGCGCACCGAACTGCTGCAGCGGCAGGGCGGCGGGGCAGCGCCGGACGGCGACGACGCGAGCGTGGCGGATCGCGTGCTCGATGCGCTCATCCCCGTGCTGCACGATCTTCCGGCGGCGCAGGCACGCGCACAGGCCGCGAGCACCATGCTGCGCGCCGAGGCGGAGCAGGGCGTCACGGCGCGGTCGATGCGCGAGCGCCTGCGCCAGCCGCGGCACCACCTGCCGCACTCACCGCCGGCAGGCCGCAGCGCGCACGGTCTCGTCGTGCTCGGCATGCACCGTTCCGGCACCTCGTGTGTAGCCGGACTGCTGCAATTGCTGGGCGCCCATGCGGGCATGCCCGGCGCGTTCCTGCGCAACCCCTCCGAAAACCCGCGTGGCTTCGTCGAGCGCAACGACCTGCACATGGCCTGCGTCGCTGCGCTGCGCCGGCGCGGTGGCGACTGGTCGGTGCCGCTGGGCTGGGACGAATCCGCGCTGCCGGCGGCGCGGGCGCAGCTACGCCGCGACTGGGAGCCGATCGCGCTGGAACTGGCGGCACAGGCGCCCTGGCTGATCAAGGAGCCGCGCCTATGCCTGCTGTACGGCGAGATAGCCGATTGCGTCGCGCAGCCCGTATTCGTCCATGTCGTGCGGGCACCGACGGCCGTGGCCGCCTCGGTCCGGCGCCGTGACGGCCTTACCGCCGCGCATGCGCTGGCGCTGTGGGAACACTACAACCTTGCGGCCGCGGCGCTGGCTGCTGGCGGTCCGGCCGTCGTCGTGGATTACCATGCCCTGTTGCAGCAGCCGCGATCACAGGTGCGCCGGCTGTGGCTGAAGCTGGAATCGTTCGGCGTGCGCGGCCTGCGTCTGCCCGACGACGAGGAAATCGGCGCCTGGATCGGCCCGTCGCTGGCACGCGCTCGGCACGCGCGCGTGCCCGTGCCGAGCGCGGCGCAGCAACAGCTATGGCGTGCGCTGGAACGGCGCGCGGCGGACGAGCCGGCGGAACTGCCGCCGCTGTCGGCGGACAGCGAGGCGTTGTTGCACCAGGTCGGCAGCGAGCATCGGGCGCGCCTGCGCAGGGAACACGAACAGCAAGAGGATCAGCACCCCGAATGACGGATCCACAAGTCAGCTCGCGATTGCCGCGGCGTGTCGATTGGGACGGCGCCGAACTGCGCCTGGCGCTGCCGGTGCGCGGCGAGGTCGAGGTATGGCTCGACGGTACGTATTACGCGCGCCTGCGGGCCGACGACGCCGGTGACGCACGGCTGGCTTTGCCGGTCCTGCCGAACGGGCAGGCGCGTGTGAACCTGCAACTGCGCGTCGCCCGCGAGTGCTCGGCCACGGTCACACTGCAGCGCGGTCGCGCGGGCCTCGCGCGTGCGGCCGCGCTGCTGCCGCCGCAGCCGCTGTGTGAACAGGATTATGTCGACGTCGCCGTCGCGGCGGAGTCGCTGCGGCGCGAAATCGCCATTGTTGTGCCGGTCTACAACGCGCCGGAGGCCGTGGCGGTCTGCCTCGACAGCGTGCTCGCGCAGACGCGCGGAGCCGCGCGGCTTATCGTGATCGACGATGCGAGTCCGGATCCGGCGATCGCGCCGCTGCTCGCCCGCTATCGCGACTGCCGCGGCGTCACGATCCTGGGCAACGAGCACAATCTCGGTTTCACCGCGACCGCGAACCGCGGCATCGAGGTAGCCGGCCGCGCCGATGTGGTGCTGCTCAATGCGGATACCGAGGTCGCCGCGCACTGGCTGGCCGGGCTACGCCGTGCGGCCTGGGCCGCGGCGGAAACGGCCAGCGCCACCGCGGTATCGGACAACGCGGGCGCATTCTCCGTGCCGGAACTCGAACAGGAAAATCCCTTTCCGCACGGATGGACATTTGCGCAGGCGGCACTCGCCGTGCGCCAGCAGGCCGGCAGCGCCTATCCGCGTCTGCCGACCGGCAACGGCTTCTGCCTCTACCTCAAGCGCGCTGCGCTCGATGCGGTCGGCGTGCTCGACGCGCAGGCCTTCGCCCAGGGCTACGGCGAGGAAAATGACTGGTGCCAGCGCGCCGAAGCGGCCGGATGGCGGCATGTGATCGCCGGCGACGTGCTCGTGCGCCACGCGCGCAGTCAGAGTTTCGGCGAGGCGCGCCGCCGCACGCTCGGCGAAGCCGGCATGGCGGTGCTGCGCGAACGCTGGCCGAACTACGAGAACGACGTCGGCGCGAGCCTGTTCTCGCCGCGCCGGCGCGTGCTCGACTGGCGCGTGCGCCGGGCTTATGCAGGCGCGCCGCCGCTGCCGCGGCAACTGTGCTGGGAAGACGCCGCAGCGGATACGGAGGCAGCACCGGTGTACCGCTGCCGGCGCGGTCGCGACGGCCTGTGGCTGCAATCGCCGGATGGCGCCGCCGCGCTGTACGAGCACCTCGCCGATGCGTCGGTGGCAGCCGGTTGCAGCGCCGCCGGATGGAGCGCGAGCTTCGCGCGCTTGCTGCAGTGTCACGCGATCGACCGCATCGTCGGTGCGCTGCCGTCCGAGTTCGCACGTGTCGCCGCTGCTCTGGCGATCGACACGACGACAGCACCGGCGCCGCGTCCGTTCGGAACCGTCGCATGAGCCTGCGTGTGCTCGTCACCGGCGCCGCCGGACAGGACGGCGCCTATCTGTGCCGCGACCTGCTCGCCGCCGGCTGTCAGGTGCACGCCGCGCTGCGGCCAGACTGGCCGGACGACGGACTGTGGCGGTTGCGTGAACTGGGTCTGCTCGGCCAGCCGAACTTGTATCTGCTGGCGCTCGACGTGCGCGACGCGGCGGCCTGCGCCGCCGCGGTCGGGCGCCTGCAGCCGCAGCACGTGTTCCATCTTGCCGCCGCCAGCAGCGTCTCGCAGGCGCTGGAGGATCCCCTGGGCAGCGTCGACAGCAACGGCAACGGCACGCTGCACCTGCTCGAAGCGCTGCGCCTGCAGGCGCGCGCCGCGCGCTTCGTGCTGGCTTCCAGCGGCGAAATTTTCGCGCCGCGCGACGGTGTCGTCGACGAAACCTGCGCATTGCAGGCGCGTCACCCCTACGCCTTGTCCAAGCTGCTTGCGCACGCGGCGGTGCGTTGCTACCGCGACAGCTACGGCGTGCAGGCCAGCGCGGCGATCCTGTTCAACCACGAATCGCCGCTGCGCGGCAGTGCCTTCGTGACGCGCAAGATCGCGGCGGCCGCGGCACGCCGGGCCGCCGGCGACGGCGCCGTTCTTCGGCTCGGCAATCTCGATGCGCAGCGCGATTTCGGCTATGCGCCGGACTACGTCGCCGGCCTGCGCGCGCTGGCCGCAGCACCGCCGGATGATTTCGTGTTCGCGAGCGGCATCTGCACCTCGATCCGCGATTTCGCCACGCTGGCCTATGCGTCCGCCGGCATTGCGCTGGGCTGGCGCGGCGAGGGCGCTGACGAGCATGCCTTTGACGCGCGCGACGGGCAGCGCTGCATCGCCGTGGATGCGGCGCTGCTGCGCCCGTCGGATGCGCCGCTGCTGCGCGGCGATGCGACGCGGGCGCGGCGCGAGCTCGGTTTTTCCCATCGTATGGACGTGGCCGGCCTGGCCCGCGTGCTGGTCGAGGCGGAGCGTCAGCGCCTGCGGCCGGAATCGCACGCATGAGCGCTGCGCCGCTGCGCCTGATCCTCAACGTCGATGCGATCAGTGCGCCGCTGACCGGCATCGGCGTCTACACGCGCGAATTGGCGCTGGGACTGGAGCAGATAGGACTGGAGCAGGCGTCGCAACTGGCCGAACTCAAGCTGTTCTCGGCCTATCGCTGGGTCGCCAACAGCGAGCAGGCGTTCCAGGTCAACCGCACCATCCAGAGCGTGCGGCGCGTGCTGCCGTTCAAGCGCACCGCCCTGGAAGGCTATACCGCGCTGCGCGCCGCTCTGTTCCGGCGCAGCGCGCGCAGCCTGCGCGACCATGTGCTGCACGCGCCGAATTTCGTGCTGATGCCGTTCGACGGTCCCTGCGTCGCGACGGTGCACGATATATCTTATTTGCGTTATCCACAGTTCCACCCGATCGAGCGCGTGCGTTTCCTCGAGCGCCACCTGCCGCCGACGCTGGCGCGCGCCGATGCGCTGATCACCGATTCGGCCTACGTGCGCGACGAACTGATCAGTGTGCTCGGCGTGGATCCGGCCAAGCTGCACGTGGTGCCGCTGGGTGTGAATGCGGCGTTCCGGCCGCGCACGCCGGCCGAGGCGGCCGACGCGCTGGCAGCGCACGGACTGAGCTGGCGCGGCTATCTGCTGGTGGTCGCCACGCAGGAGCCGCGCAAGAACCTGGAGCGGCTGGTGCAGGCCTACGCGACGCAGCCGGCAGCGCTGCGCGCGCGCCTGCCGCTGGTGGTAGTCGGTGCGCGCGGCTGGCTCGACGCCGGCCTTGCGCGCGCGATCGAGCCGCTGGAGCGACGCGGCGAAGTGCGCCGTCTCGGTTTCGTCGCCGACGCACAGTTGCCAATGCTCTACGCGGCTGCGGCCGGGTTCGCGTTCCCGTCGCTGTACGAGGGGTTCGGCCTGCCGCTGCTGGAGGCGATGGCCAGCGGCGTGCCGGTGCTGACCTCCAACGCGGCCTCGATGCCCGAGGTCGTCGGCGACGCCGCCCTGTGCGTCGATCCGTTCGACGTCGACGCCATCGGCGCCGGACTGCGGCGCCTGAGCGAAGACACGGCCTGGCGCGAACAGGCGGCTGCGGCCGGCCTGGCGCAGGCCGCCGGCTATAGCTGGCGGCGCACGGTCGAGGCGACGCTCGCGGTCTATGCCGCGGCGCGTATCCGCGCAGGCACCGTGGGCGCGCCGCTCGCGCATCAGCGCGTCGCGTCCGCGCCTTTGCGCGCGGCGGTAGTGCTAGTGAACTACAACACGGCCGATCGCAGCCTGCGCTGCGTCGCCTCGCTGCAGGGACTGGCTGCGCGCATTCGTCTGGTCGTCGTCGACAGCGGATCGAATCCGGCTGACCTGGCCTTACTCCGGCGGGGTCTTGCGCAGGACTGGCCGTCGGCGGAGCTCATCGCGAGCCCGCTGAACATCGGTTTCGCCGCCGGCTGCAACCGGGCGATCACGCGCGTGCTGCCGGACGCGCAGATATCCCATGTGCTGCTCCTCAACAACGATGCCGTTGCGACGACACAGCTCGGACGCTGGGTTACCGATCACCTCGACGGGCGCTGCGACGCCGATCTTGCCGGCGGCCGGGTACTCAAGCTGGCCGACGGCAGCGACGAGATCGATTCGCTCGGCATCGCGTTCTATCGCAGCCTGCTCGCATCGAACCGGCTCGACCCGCAGGATCCCTATTTCGGTCCCACCGGCGGCTGCGCGCTGTACGCGCGGCGCGTGCTCGAAGCGTTGCAGGCCGAGCACGGCTACGTGTTCGACGAAGAATTCTTCTGCTACGCCGAAGATACCGATGTGGCCGCGCGAGCCCTGCTGCTCGGCTTCACACCGGCCTATACCGACGACGTGCTGGCGCGGCATGAAGGACAGGCCTCCAGCGGCGGCGGTTTCAACGATTTCGTGCTCTACCACGGCATCCGCAATTCGCTGTGGATGCTGCTCAAATGCGTGCCGCTGAGTGTGATCCTGCGTCACCTGCCGTCACTGGCGGCGATCCACGCCGGCATCCTGTTGCGCCACGGCCTGCGCGGCAAGGGCCGCGTGGTGTTCCGGCTGTATCGCGACGCGCTGCGCGGAACCCTGCGCATGCTCCGCAAGCGCCGCCGAATCCAGGCCGGGCGCCGCATCACGGCGGCGGTATTCTCACGCCACGTCAGCGGGCGTTTCTACGACCGTGGCTACGTACGCAATGCGCTGCGCGACCTGTGGGCGGCGCTGCGCGGCAGGCCGCGCAGCTAAAGCCGCGGCCGCCGCCGCGGTGAATAGCTGTCGCGCCGTTATTTCGCCGCGACTTTTTTCGACGCGGCGGGGTCAGGGACATTCGGCGCAGCATCGAAACCGGTGCTCAGCAGCACATCGCCCTGACCAACGACATTCGGACTGTTACGCAGGACGACGCCAGGCGCGGGCGCGGCGGCAGCCGGCTTGGGTTCGCTCAGATCCAGGCGCGCGATAGCATCGAACGGATTGGACGGGTCGGCCACATAGCCGCGCACTTCGACGGCCGCCTCGCGTATCCCCGCCGGTGGTTCGGGCAGCGTGAAGCGCGGCCCCAGCACGGTGAAGCGGGCCGAATGGAGC
>JAAFHE010000249.1 GCA_013298265.1 Lysobacterales bacterium
GTCCAGGCTGTTGGCGTGGGCGGTGGTTTCCGGAAAGTGTTCGCGCAGGTTGGCGAAGCAGACGTCCAGGGGATCGCGGCGCAGGTGCAGCACCTTGACGTCGGGGAAGGCGCGGTGGATGACGCCGACGAGCTGGAAGTTGTCGGGCCGTTTCTCGGTGACGTGGCTCGCATTGCCGATGGCGTGGTGGCCTTCGGCCATGAACTGTTCGCGCACGCGTTCGTGGTCGAGCTGCGGCAGGCGTCGCGCGAGCGGTTCGTCGATGAGGGTAGGGCAATGGTAGTCGGCGGCGTGGCGCAGCGCGGCAGTGAGTCGCGGCGACTCGCCGTAGGCGTGCACGTTGGCGTGCGCGCCGAGCATGCTTTCGAGCAGGGTGGTGCCGGAGCGGTGCAGGCCGACGATGAAGATCGGGATGTGCTCGCCGCTGCGGGGCGTCATGGCTCGCGTCGTCGTGGTCTGCGCGGACGCCGCCGCAGGCGGCAGTGCCGCGGTGGGCGATTGCAGTGCCGCATCAGGCGCGGCCATGGGCTGCTTGAGCAGCGCGAACAGGCGCTCGTGCCGTGCGCGATCGTAGGGTGCGCGTGCGCGGACGGATGCACACGCGGCGGACAGGGCTTCCCACGCGGCGTCGGTGTCGCCGAGGTCGTCGAGTTCCTTGAACAGGGCGTACAGCAGCAGCTCGCGGTCGCGCGGGTCGAGCGGGCGCTGCAGGCACTCGCGCAGCACGGCGATATGGTTGGCGTCGGCGGTCTGCCGGCGCAGGCGCGATTGCAGCCAGTAACCCATCGCCGATTCCTGCGGGGTGCCGAGGACCTGATCGAGGTCGGTGCGGGCGTCGTCGAAGGCACCGGCGTACTGGTGGATCAGCGCGCGATTGACGCGGCACACACCGTCGCCGGGCGCGGCGGTGACGGCGGCATCGGCCCATTCGCGGGCGAGGGCGTGCGCGCCGATGGCGCTGAGCGCGGCGGCGGTGCGTGCCTGGTCCGCGGGGGCGAGCAGGGCGCGATGCGGATAGGTCTGTGCCCAGTGCGCCAGTGCATCGTGCGCGACGAACAGGCGCAGGCCTTCGATCACTTCGACAGCGAGCGGCGGCGGTACGGCGCGTTCGCGCACGGCGGCGAGGAAACGGGTGCGCGCCACGACGTAGCGACCGCCGAGCAGCTCGACGCGCGCGCGCAGGAGTTCCGGCTCGATGTCGCGCGGCGATTCGGCCTGCCAGCTATCGAGAATGACCAGGGCCGCATCGAGGCGGCCCTGGCTGACATGGCCGTCGATGCGACGGCGGTGACGTTCGTCGCGCACGGTGCGGCTAGCGCGTCGTGCTCATCGGTGGGGCGGCTTGGCGAGCGCGGCGGGTTCGCCCGGGTTGCGCGTGGTCGTCGATGGCGCTGCACCGGCCGGCTGGGACGCAGGCACATTGGCATTCTGCTCGAAGCCGTTCTTGAAGATCGACGTTTCGCTCAGCAGTGACACATGCGGCACGCGCTGGAAATTCGCGCCGAAGGTCGACAGGTTTGCCCAGTCGCCGCTGGGACTGGTCGGCCAGTTCACCCAGTTCGCGGTATCGACGTAGCGGCCGAGGCTGAGTTGCAAGGGCATGGCACTGCCGCCGGTCGGTTCGACCACGCCGACGAAATACGTGCCCGGTGCCAGCGTCTGCGGTCCGCCGACGAATTTCGCGTCGTAGACCCCGCCGATGTAGGTGCTGACGATGGCCTGCGTCGTGGCAATCACTGCGGCCGGCTTGCCGTTGGCGCCGGTGGCGCGCAAGTTGGCGACCACGTTCTGGCCCGGCCAGGTGCTCGGCGGATCCGGCGGCGGCGGATCGGACACGGTACCCATCGCAAAGCGGATGCCTTCGAACGTGGCGGTCTGGGTCAGGGTGTACGAGGTTCCCAGCTCGCCGCCGTTGCCCGCACCGATGCCCAGTGTGCCGGTCACGGCGCCTTCGTGGCGGCCCCATTCATTGCCACCGATGGTGGTCACGGTCGTCGTCAGCACATTGTTGGCCGGATCGGTGTCCTGCGCGTTCTGGCTCGACGTGGCGGTATACGTCACGCTCCAGGTGCCTGGCGTGGACAGCACCGCCGGCGGCGTGAAGGCGATGGTCGCCGTGGCGTCGGCCGCGAGGGCCGGGATGCTCGCGGCCGTCAGCGGTGCACCGGATGGCGCACCGTCGCGCGAAGGCTGTGCGGTCGCCGCGACATTGGTCAACGCCAGGCCGCCGATATTCCTGACCGCGACCTTGCAGTTCGCATCGACGCTGATGCCCGCGGGCACGCGGGGATAGTCCACCGCGAACGGCGTCGCCGCCAGAGCGCCGAGATCGACAGTGCTGCTGGCGACCATGACGTCGTCCACGACGAGCACGAACTTGTCGGTCGAATTGAGACGGAAGCCGATGTAGATCGTCTGGTTAGCGTACGGTGTCAGGTCCACGGTATGGCTGGTCCACGCGGCCGGCTCAGCCGCGGTGGAGTACACGACCGTGCTGTTCGTGATCTGGTTGCCGATCGCGCCGGTGCCGCCGGTGGGGACGGTCGGTGCCGTCATGACGCGCACTTCGTAGCCGTCGAGATAGGCCGCATCGTAGTTCTTGGCGCGCCAGGTCAGTGCGGTGCCTATGGCGGGGATGGGGCCGATGGCGGGAGTCCACATCCAGTCGTTCGCGGAGCCGCTGGGCGAGTACCACGAGGTGGCGAAGGCGACACAATTGTTGACGTCATTCTGGAAGTCCTCGCGCACTTCCCAGGCGTCGTTGATATAGGAGACGTTGGCGGCGGGCGTGCGGTTGTCGACGTTGCGCAGCAGCCATCCGTTCGGGAACAGATAGGTGCCTGCGCCGCCGGGGCCGCTGCAGCGCGGTACGGGCTGCTGGGTATCGGGATCGATACGGGTCTGGAAGTTTTCGAGAAACAGCGTGGCTGCCATCGACGATGACGAGAACGCGAGAGCGACGGCTGTCGCCAAGGCATGGCGACGCAACGAGTTGGACATGGGCAACCCCTGGATGTGGACGGTTGAACGCGCGGCGGCCCGACTCTGGCGGCCGGTTCCGATGGATGTCCACGCTTGCGGGCTGAGGGCTCGAAGGGACGCTCCGGCGCGTTCCGCCCGAAAGCTAGCAGCAAAACATGCTCAAGCGTATGGGACTAAAGGCGGGTGGGGATTTGCGGCCTTGCCTTCGTCAGTCGCCGATTGCACCGGTCCCACGCGTGGCGGGTGCGATGGTGTCGCGCTGCAGCCGGTCGACCGTATCGCACGCGGCGTCAGGACTACACCGTGATCACGGCCATGGACCTGAATGGCACTGACTTAAGCCCCGTCATCCCCGCGCAGGCGGGAATCCAGCGCCTTTGCTGGGTCGAAAAGGCTGGATTCCCGCCTACGCGGGAATGACGAAAATCGGGATGCTGCGCTTAAGTCAGTGCCATTCGCCATGGACCTGGCATTTCGCGTCGGCTCACGCGGGATCGCGTGCGAGGATGCCGTCGATCGCGGTGCGGAACGCCTCGGTGCCGGGCCAGCTCGTGATGCGGCCGAGGCGCTTGCCGTGGGCGAAGACGAAGAAGGTCGGTATGCCGTGCAGGCCGAAGCGTGTCGCCATCGCGGCGTCGTCGTAGACGTTGCAGTGCAGCCAGCGCACCGGCGGCCAGTTCAGGCGTTCTGGTCGGGCCAGCATCGCGCGCTTGGCGATATCGCAGTTGGGGCAGTCGCGACCCCAGAGGAACAGCACGTCGAGCGCCGCGCCGCCATCGGCGAGCACGGCGTCGAGTTCACCGCTGTGCACGCGCTGCATCGCGAAGCGGTCGAAGAAATCGGGGACGGTCGTGTCGGTCATGCGGGTCTTCGCGTCGTGCTCCGGTGTCGGGTCACTTTTTCTTCGTCGGTCGCTTCCAGCCGGGCCGGCTCAGCTGCTGCGCGCGCGCGACCGTGAGCTGGTTGTCGGGTGCGTCCTTGGTGATGACCGAGCCGGCGCCGATGGTCGCGTTCGTGCCGATCGTGACCGGCGCGACGAGCGCACTGTTGGAGCCGATGAAGGCGCCGTCGCCGATTGTCGTTGTGGATTTGTTCACGCCGTCGTAGTTGCAGGTGATGGTGCCTGCGCCGACGTTGACGCCGGCGCCGATGACCGCGTCGCCGAGATAGCTCAGGTGATTGGCCTTGCTGCCGCTGCCGAGCACGGCTTTCTTGGTCTCGACGAAGTTGCCGATGTGCACGCCGGTGGCGAGTTCGGTGCCGGGGCGCAGGCGTGCGTACGGACCGATCAGGCAGGGGCCGTGCGTGACCACGCCGTCGAGGTCGCAGTGCGCATGCACGCGGGTTCCCGCGGCCAGTGAGGAATCCTTGATGCGGCAGAACGGGCCGATGCTGACGTCGTCGCCGAGCTGCACGCTGCCTTCCAGGATCACGCCGACGTCGATCTCGATGTCGCGGCCGATCGTGACACTGCCGCGCAGGTCGAAGCGCGACGGGTCCGCGAGGCGCACGCCGGCGCCGCATAGCGTGCGCGCCTGGCGCCGCTGGTAGTGGCGTTCCAGTTCGGCGAGCTGCCACGGATCGTTCGCACCGAACGCTTCCTGTGGATCGGGGCAGATGGCGCAGGCGGCGGGGTCGCCGTCGGCGGCGGCGAGCGCGAATACGTCGGTGAGGTAGTACTCGCGTTGCGCGTTGTCGTTGCCGATGCGCGCGAGCCAGTCGCGCAGGTGGCGCGCGGAAGCCGCGACGATGCCGGTGTTGACGAGGCCGATGGCGCGCTGTTCCTGGCTGGCGTCCTTTTCCTCGACGATGGCGCGGACCTGGCCGAGACCGTCGCGCAGGATGCGGCCGTAGCCGCTGGGGTCGATCAGGTCGGCGGCGAGTACCGCGAGGTTCGCCGCGGACTGCGCGAGTGGACGCAGGGTGGCCGATGTGATCAGCGGTACGTCGCCGTAGAGCACGAGCACGCGCGCGTCGTCGGGGACCGGCGGCAGGGCCAGGCCCACGGCGTGGCCGGTGCCGTGCTGTTCGGCCTGCAGTACCCAGATCAGATCGGTGGCGCCGGCGAACGCGGCCTGCACCTGGTCGCCGCGATGGCCGTAGACCACAT
Source organism: Lysobacterales bacterium (assembly GCA_013298265.1). Classification (GTDB taxonomy): domain Bacteria; phylum Pseudomonadota; class Gammaproteobacteria; order Xanthomonadales; family Rhodanobacteraceae; genus Tahibacter. Next base: position 5,093 of record JAAFHE010000249.1, read on the forward strand.
GGATCGCGGCCGGTGCGAGCGCGCGTGCGCTGTCGATCACGTGCGCGAGCATCGGCCGCCCGGCCAGCGGAAGCAGCACCTTGGAGCGGGCGGATTTCATGCGCTTGCCTTCGCCGGCGGCGAGGACGATGACGTGCAGTGGTGCGGACATGGTCGGCCTCGAAGTCGTGGCGGCTGTCAGGTGGCGAGGATTATTGCAGGGCGGCGGCGCGCAGTTGGTTCAAGCGGCCGAGGATTGCCGTCGCGCTCGCGGCCGGGCCGAAATCGCGCAGCAGGGTCTGCCGCGCGGCGTCGCCGATGCGGCGCGCCTCGGCCGGATCGTCGGCCAGCCGGCGCAGATGCGCGGCGGCGGCGGCGATGTCGGGCTCGGCCCAGTGCTGCTCGCGCCAGCTGGGATATTCGCCTTCGGCCACGGGCACGAGCCGGTACGGCACGAGGCAGCTATTGGAAGCGTGCATGAACTGCAGGTTGCCCGAGTATGCGGTCGCCACGACGGGCTTGCCCTGCGCCATGCATTCGGCCAGGCCCAGACCGAAGCCTTCGGAGCGATGCAGTGACAGGTAGGCGTCGCAGCAGGCCTGCAGCGCCCACATGCCTTCGCGATCGAGAAAGCCGTCGCGCACTTCGATGCGATCGTCAACTGCGGCGGCATCAACGAGCGCGCGCAGTGCGGCGGGCAGGCGCTGGCCGTTGATGGTCTTGAGCAGCAGGCGCACGTCACGGCGTTGCGGCGGAAATGCGGCGCGGAATGCGGCGATCGCCGCCTGCGGGTTCTTGCGCGTGATCCAGGAGTTGAAATCGAAGCTCGCGAGCACGACGAAGGCGTCGTCGGGCAGGTCCAGCGCGCGCCGCGGCAGCGGCGGCTGCACCGGCTGCTGCAGCGCAAGTGGCATGACCTGTACCGGCTTGTCGGTGCAGGCCGCGACGGCGTCGCGCACGAACGCCGACAGCACCCAGATCTCGTCGACGAGATCGAACGAGCGCAGCCAGCGTTGCGGAAATCGCTCCAGCTCCCAGAACCAGCAGCCGATGTTGTAGCGGCCGGCGAAGGCCGATGCGCCGAGGTGGGCGTGCACGACAGGCATCTGGTCGGCATTGATGCAGAACAGGTTGATGTCCTGCGGCATGCGCTCGTCGAGAAAGGCATCCAGGCGCCGGTCCTGCTGCCGGCTCGCGATGCCGATCTCGAAATTGCGCACGCTGAAAGGTAGCTGCGCATGCTGCAGCAC
>JAAFHE010000250.1 GCA_013298265.1 Lysobacterales bacterium
TGGTTCGCCCGATCCGGTGCAATCAGTGGCAGCGATTCGAACTGCTTCACGTCGGCGGGATCGACGTTGTCCTTATTGAAGCAGTCGCGAGCGCGCAGGTTGAAGTCGACATTGCGCGTCGGGGTCGTGATGTCGATGTTCGTGCTGGTCATTCGCTGGGTCGTGGTGGTATCCCCACCCGTCCGGAGCGACACGGAGGTCTTCGCCGTCAGCCGCGCTGTGGTGTAGCTCGCGTCGAGGTCGAAGCCCGCTGTGGTCCTGCGCACGAGTTCGCGCATGCTTTCGGTGCTCTCGAACTGCCGCGTCGCCGCCTCGCGCGGCGGGGACAGCGTCGCGCAGCTCCCAAGGCGTGTGTCGACGAAGAAGTTGTTGCCGCTGCTCGGCGGATCGAAGCCATTGACATCCGGCAGGAAGAATCCGTGCCCGAGGCCGCCGCAAATGCCGTCAGGACAGGCCTCGGTCGTCGCGTCGGCAGCCGGTTCGTCTTCCGCGGCCTGCGTCACGCGGTCACCGGCCAAGCCAAGCACCGCGACCAGACAGAACACCGAGCGCGCCATGCGCGCTGGCCGTGCGGAAAACGCATTGCACAACATGACTAGACTCCCCTCGAGGTGAACAGGATACGAGCGCTACCTCGAGGTCAAAGCGCACAAGCCGTACAAGTCCTATCAACGCCGGCGCTCGCGAAGGGACGCGGACGAGAATGGCGGCGTGGCCACATTGCATCGACGTCAATTGCCCCAAAGCCAAAAGTGGACCCTCACGCACCGAGCGTGCCTGCGCTCGGCCACCCGGCCTTTTGCTCCGTGTGCCGCGCGGCCAGATCGCGCGGCACATGAGAAACCCGAGGCGGCAGGTTGTGCGCGCCGTGTCACATCCCGCAAAGCCCTACGCGCCGGATCGTCGACAACGTCAGAAATTTGTACAAAGATAGCGAGTTGTTTTTTCGCCGGCCACCCGGGGACGCGTACGGTGCCGTACGCGTGGTGGCTTGGCCACGTTTCGTGCCGTCGCTGCGGGGAGCGTACGGCCTAACCCGATCGCGGCATCCGCCGCGGTCACCATGCCCTGGGAGGGGAATCCGATGCATCACACCATTCACAACACACCGTCGCGCCGTACCCGAAGCCTGCTCTGGCTCGCCTTGTTCGCCGCCGGCAGCGCCGGCGCCGCCGAGGTCAATCCCACGCTGCTGGACTACCGTGGCGCCGCCACCCAGGACGTGCTGCTGGTCATGGACGATCAGTCCACGCCGCTGACGACACCACTGGCCAGCGATGCCGATTACCTGCTGCGTCGCCGCATCCTCGTGGCGAACCTGATCGCACGCGCCGAGGAATCGCAGACCGATGTGCGCGCGTGGCTGGACAAGCGCGGCATCGCGTACCAGCCGTACTGGATCGCCAATGTGATCCAGGCGGAACTGCCGGCACCGATGCTCCGCGAGCTTGCGCAAGCCTCACGCAGTTCGGCACTGGGCCGCATCGCGCGGGTCGAACCGAACCCGCGGCTGACCACCCGTCTGCCCAAGCTCGAGTCTGCGGAAAAGGCGATCGAGGCCGTCGCCACCGGCGTCACGCGCATACGTGCGCCGTCAGTCTGGTCCGCCGGCTTCCGCGGCCAGGGCGTCGTCATCGGCGGCATGGACACGGGCTATCAGTGGAACCATCCGGCACTCAAGCCGCAATACCGGGGCTGGAACGGCAGCACGGCGAATCACAACTACAACTGGCACGACGCGATCCGCAACACCTCCGGCAATACCTGCGGCAATAACGCGGCAGCGCCCTGCGACGACAACGGCCACGGCACGCACACCGCCGGCACCTTTGCCGGCGACGATGGCGGCAGCAACCAGATCGGCGTGGCGCCACGCGCGAAATGGGTAGGCTGCCGCAACATGGCCGCGGGTGACGGTACGCCGGCACGCTACATCGAATGCCTGCAGTGGATGCTGGCGCCGACCAATCTCGCCAATGCCAGCCCGAATCCGGATCTCGCGCCCGACGTCACCAGCAATTCCTGGGGCTGCATCGCGTCCGAGGGCTGCACCACCGGCAACGAGATCAAGACCGCCGTCGACAATCTCGTCGCGGGCGGCGTGATGGTCGTCGCCGCAGCCGGCAACGATGGCTCGTCGTGCTCGACCATCGGCGATCCGCCGGCGATCTACGCGTCGGCCTTCGTCGTCGGCGCGACCGGCACGACGAGCGACAGTCTCGCGAGCTTCTCGAGCCGCGGCCCGGTGGCCGGCAGCAGCGCGATCAAGCCCGACCTCAGTGCACCCGGCGTCAGCGTCCGCTCCAGCATCCGCAACAGCAGCTACGGCAGCATGAGCGGAACGAGCATGGCGACACCGCATGTCGCCGGCGTGGTCGCGCTGATGATGTCGGCCAAGCCCTCGCTCAAGGGCAACCCGACCCTGGTCGCACAACTGCTGCGCCAGTCCGTCGTCAGCGCCACCGTGCCGTTCAGCCAGACCTGCGGCGGCACGACGTCGGGCGTGCGGCCGAACCACATGGTCGGACACGGCCGCGTGGATGCGTGGCTTGCGTATCAAGCGGCGATCAATTCGCCGTAAGGCCGTAACGGGTTGACCAGGTTCAACTCGGTACAACCGTAGAAGCCCTCCCCTTCATGGGGAGGGCTTTGCTCATTGGCTCATTCAAACGGCCGCCTCGGCAATCATCTCGAACGAACGCAGCCGCAGCGCCGGATCGAATACATCCGACACGACCAGCAGTTCATCCGCACCCGTGCGCTCGGCGAACTGCTGCATGCCGCGGCGCACGGTGTCCGCGCTGCCGACGATGCTGCAGGCGAGCATGCGCGTGGCCTGGGCCTTTTCCTGCGGCGTCCAGTAGGTTTCGATGTCGGCGATCGGCGGCTGGGTGAGCTTGCGGGCGCCGCGGACCATGTTGGCGAAGGACATCTGCTGCGAGGTCGCGAGGAACGTCGCTTCCTCATCGGTCGGCGCCGCGATGATATTGACGCCGACCAGCGCGTAGGGCCGATCCAGCTGCGCCGAGGGCTTGAAGCGGTCGCGGTAGATCTTCAGCGCCGGGTCCAGCGCGTCCGGCGCGAAATGCGAGGCGAAGCCGTACGGCAAGCCGAGCTCGGCGGCGAGCTGCGCACCGTAGAGACTCGATCCAAGAATCCACAAGGGAACTTCGGTACCGGAGCCGGGCACCGCCTCGATGCGCTGGCCCGGACGCACCGGTGCGAGGAACGCCTGCAGTTCCTGCACGTCGGCAGGGAAGTTCTCGGCATTGCCGGGGTCACGCCGCAGCGCGCGCAGGGTCAGCTGGTCGGTGCCGGGTGCGCGGCCTAGGCCCAGGTCGATGCGTCCCGGAAACAGCGTCGCGAGCGTACCGAACTGCTCGGCGATCACGTACGGCGCATGGTTCGGCAGCATGATGCCGCCGGCACCGACGCGAATCGTCTGCGTACCGGCGGCGATGTGCGCGATCACGATGGATGTCGCCGCAGTCGTGACGGTCGGCATGTTGTGATGCTCGGCGACCCAGAAGCGGCGATAACCCCAGCCTTCGGCGTGACGCGCGAGGTTCCTCGCATTGTCGAGGGCGGTGCGACGATCGGAACCTTCGCAGACCCGGCCGAGTTCGAGGATGGAAAGCGCCGTCATCGACATCTCGCAGGTGTTGAGCTGACGATGACGTGGGGACGAACCGCTGCAGAACCAGTGTTCGCGAAAATGTTCGCGAACTTCATAGTGCGGCGTTGCCTGCGCGGCGGCGGTGCGGCTTGAAGCCCTCACCCCCGACACGGTCGGGGGTGAGGGAGCAGACCTTGCATCCCGCGGCGGCGCATCACTCCGCCAGCGTCGCGTCGACCACGCCCTGCGCTTCGGCGAGGATCTGCTGCAGATGCTCCTCGCCGCGGAAGCTCTCGGCGTAGATCTTGTAGATTGCCTCGGTGCCCGAGGGCCGTGCGGCGAACCAGCCATTGGCGCAGACCACTTTGATCCCGCCGATGCCTGCGCCGTTGCCGGGCGCCTTGTCGAGCACCTGCAGGATGGGCTCGCCGGCGAGCGCGGTCACGCCGATCTGCGCCGGCGTGAGTCGGGACAGCTTCTTCTTCTGCTCCGGCGTGGCCGGTGCGTCCTTGCGGCTGCTGTAGGGTTCGCCAAGTTCAATGCAGAGCTGACGATAGCGTTCGTGCGGATCACGGCCCAGGCGCGCGGTGATCTCGGCCGACAGCAGCGCCGGCGCGAGACCGTCCTTGTCGGTGCTCCACACACCGCCGTCGCGGCGCAGGAACGAGGCACCGGCGCTTTCTTCCGCGCCGAAGCCCAGCGTGCCGGAACAAAGCCCGTCGACGAACCACTTGAAGCCGACCGGCGTCTCGACCAGCGGCCGGCCCAGCCGCGCGGCGACGCGGTCGATCAGTGCGCTCGAGACCAGGGTCTTGCCGACGCCGGCATTCGCCGGCCATTGTGGACGATGCGTAAAAAGATAATCCGCCATGACGGCCAGGTAGGCATTCGGCTGCATCAGCCCGCCGCTGCGCGTGACGATGCCGTGGCGGTCGTGGTCGGGGTCGCAGGCGAAGGCCACGTCGAAGCGCTCGCGCAGCTCGACCAGGCTGCGCATCGCCGGCGGCGAGGACGGATCCATGCGGATGCGTCCGTCCCAGTCCAGCGTCATGAAGCCGAACTGCGGATCGATGCGCGTATTGACCACGTCGAGCGCCAGCCGGTAGTCCTGCGCGATGCGCTGCCAGTAGGCCAGTCCCGCGCCGCCGAGCGGATCGACGCCGAGGCGGATGCCGCTGGCGCGGATCACGTCGAAGTCGATGACGTTGGCGATATCGGCCACATAGGTCGACACGAAGTCGTGCTCACGCGTGGTCGTCGCGCGACGCGCCTGGGCGAGGCCCATGCGCCGTACGCCGGCCAGGTTTTCCTGCAGCAGCGCGTTCGCGCGCTGCTCGATCGCACCCGTGACCGCGGTATCGGCCGGGCCGCCGTGGGTAGGGTTGTACTTGAAGCCGCCGTCCTGCGGCGGGTTGTGCGACGGCGTGATCACGATGCCGTCGGCCAGGCCGCGCTCGCGGCCGCGGTTGTGCACGAGGATGGCGTGGGATATCGCCGGCGTCGGCGTGAATTCGTCACCCGCAGCGATGCAGGTGTCGACGCCATTGGCCGCGAGCACTTCCAGCGCGCTGTCGAACGCCGGTCGCGACAGCGCATGCGTATCGATGCCGAGGAACAGCGGGCCGTCGATGCCCTGTTCGCGCCGGTAGTCGCAGATGGCCTGGGTGATCGCCAGTACGTGCGCCTCGTTGAAGCTGCCGTCGAAGGAACAACCGCGATGGCCCGAGGTGCCGAAGGCGACACGCTGTGCCGGTTCGGCCGGATCCGGACGCCGGTCGAAATACGCCTGCTGCAGCGCTGCGACGTCGACGAGCTGGTCGGGCGTGGCACGCTGGCCAGCCTGGGCGGGATTCGGCGGATTCATCGGGTTTCCTGGGCGATACGACGGCCGGCGAGTGTGCCACACGCGCCCGTCATGGCCGTGCATTCGCACTCAGTGCGCCGCCGGTTCCGCGGCCGCGTCGAACCTGTCGGGTAGCGGCGACGCCACGTCGGCCAGCAAACCGACAAGCGCTGGACTGCAATAGGCTCCCAACGGGAACGCGGCCGGCTTGCCAGCCGCGCGTGCCAGCGCCGACACTCACGAGCCCTGCCCCGCCGCCGCCCCGCATGACTGTCACCGACGACTACCCACGCGACCTCATCGGCTATGGCCGCCATCCGCCGCAGGCCGACTGGCCCGGCAACGCGCGCATCGCCGTGCAGTTCGTCCTCAACTACGAGGAAGGCGGCGAGAACTGCGTGCTGCACGGCGATGCGGGCAGCGAGCAGTTCCTGTCGGAGATCATCGGCGCGCAGGCCTATCCGGCGCGTCATCTGAGCATGGAGTCGATCTACGAATACGGCTCGCGCGTCGGCGCCTGGCGCATCCTGCGCGAGTTCGAGCGGCGCGGCCTGCCGCTGACCGTGTTCGGCGTCGCGATGGCGATGCAGCGCAACCCGGACTTCGTACGCGCCTGCCTGGAGCAGGACCACGAGATCGCGAGCCATGGCTGGCGCTGGATCCACTACCAGGCCATGGACGAAGCGCAGGAACGCGAACACCTGCAGCGCGCCGTGACGATCCAGCGCGAACTCACCGGCGCCGCACCGCTGGGCTGGTATACCGGCCGCGACAGCCCGAACACGCGCCGCCTCGTCGTAGAGCACGGTGGCTTCGCCTACGACTCGGACTACTACGGCGACGAACTGCCGTTC
>JAAFHE010000252.1:0-1926 GCA_013298265.1 Lysobacterales bacterium
CCTGAATTCACCGCGTGCCCGGCAGTCCATCCGCATTGCTGAAATCCTTGACGCTACCCGGCATCCTACTCGTGTGCGGTCAAGTCAACTCGCCCCATTTCAACATTGTTGCGTTCTTCTACTGTTGCGCGCCGGACTTGTACCCGCGCTGGACCCGGACGGACCAAAATTACAGAGATGGTGCTTGGCCGCTCGTGACACTTGAGAGAATCAGCACTCTCCACGCAGACTGGTAGAACGGGAAGAACGATCACCTCAGCAGTCGTTGCTGCCCTCACGGGCTGGCCGAGCTGTCAAGGTACGATCCGAGGGGGCAGGATTGCCCATCGCAAACCGGGAAAGTTCATGTTGAAGCTTGAGGCAATTGCCAAGGGGCAGCGGCTCATGGGCGTCCACCCCGGTGGACCTGTGGAGGTGCTTGCTAGCGAGCCTTCGGGCGCGGACGCTGTGACCCTAATCTACCGTTCGCCTGCAGGAACCGTTGGCGAACGAATGGTCTTGCGTGATGAAGAGCCTCTGCTTGCCGAGGCCACTCATAGCCGTCCTTGGACATTTCTTGCGAGCGGTGAAGCCTTTCAGCTTGGTGCCGAAGCGCTCCGAATCAAGTTTGCCCACCTGTTCGACCCGATGATGGCGGTCCATACCTCGGACGTGGAACCGCTGCCGCACCAGATCTCCGCCGTCTACGAATCCATGCTGCCACGGCAGCCGCTGCGCTACGTCCTTGCCGATGATCCGGGCGCAGGCAAGACGATCATGGCGGGTTTGCTGATTCGCGAGCTGATCATGCGCTCGGATGCTCAGCGCATCCTGGTCGTAACACCGGGCTCGCTGTGCGGGCAATGGCAGGACGAGTTGCGGGACAAGTTCGGCCTCGAGTTCACCATCTTCGCGCGTGAACAACAGGAAATGTCCTCGTCTGGCAATGCGTTCGCCCAGCATGACCAGCTCATCGCGCGCCTCGATCAATTGTCCCGCAGCGAGGAGCTCCAGGAAAAACTCAGGGCCACGCACTGGGACCTGATCATCGTCGACGAGGCACACAAACTCTCGGCCAGTTTTACCGGCAACGAAGTCAAGAAAACCCAGCGTTTTCAACTTGGCGAGTTGCTTGGCACACTTTGCCGCCACTTCCTGCTGATGACGGCCACGCCGCACAACGGCAAGGAAGAGGACTTCCAGCTCTTCCTGTCTTTGCTCGATGGCGACCGCTTCTACGGCAAGTTCCGCGATGGCGCCCGCCGCGAAGATGTCTCCGACCTCATGCGCCGTTTGGTCAAGGAGGAGTTGCTGAAGTTCGACGGTACTCGTCTGTTCCCGGAGCGTCGCGCTTACACAGCCAACTTTGACCTGTCTGAAGCAGAAGCCCGGCTCTATCACAACGTTACCGAATACGTCCGCACCGAAATGAACCGTGCCGAGAAGCTGGACGGCTAGACGAAGAATACGGTCGGCTTCGCACTCACCCAACTGCAACGGCGACTCGCGTCCAGCCCTGCCGCGATCTACCAGTCGTTGCACCGGCGGCGAAAGCGACGCGAAGAGAAGCTTGAAGAGATCAAGCTGGTAGCGCGAGGCAATCGGGTCGCCGAGACGCCGGCCCCGTATCGTCTCGTTGCCATTGATGTTCCCGACAACCTCGATGAAGCCGAAGAGGCTCTCACCGCCGAGGACTATGAGGCCGTTGCAGACCAGATGGTCGAGCAATCGTCCGCGGCGACGACCATCGTCGAAATGGAGGCTGAACTGGTCAGTCTGCGCGCATTGGAGGCCGAAGCCAGGCGTCTGCATGACAGCGGTGAGGATCAGAAATGGCGGGAGCTCTCACTCATCCTGCAGGATGAGCCCTTGATGCGAGATACCCACGGGCATCAGCGCAAGCTCATCATCTTTACCGAGCATCGCGACACCCTGAACTACCTGCGC
>JAAFHE010000252.1:1936-6293 GCA_013298265.1 Lysobacterales bacterium
CGACAAGATCGCCGGGCTGCTCGGGCGTGCCGATGCCATCGTCCAGATTCATGGCGGCGTCAACCGCGATGAGCGGCGGCGCATCCAGGAAGAGTTCCGGCAGAACAAGGATGTGCAGGTATTGGTGGCAACGGATGCCGCGGGTGAAGGCGTAAACCTCCAGAACGCTCACCTGATGGTCAATTACGACCTGCCTTGGAACCCCAATCGCCTGGAGCAGCGGTTCGGCCGCATTCACCGCATCGGCCAGCGCGAGGTTTGCCACCTGTGGAATCTGGTCGCCACTGAAACCCGTGAAGGCGCGGTGTTCCAGCGGCTTTTCGAGAAGATCGAAGTCGAGCGCGATGCACTGGGCGGCCGCGTCTTCGACGTCCTCGGCGAAGCTTTTTCCAACACTCCGCTCAAGGATCTGCTGCTCGAGGCGATCCGCTACGGTGAGCGGGAAGATGTCAGGCAACGGCTGTTCGAAGTCATCGACAACACGCTCGATGCCGATCACCTGAAGGAGATCTTCCGGCGCAATGCTCTGGTCGAGGATCACATGGGCCTCGACACGTTGCATGCCATCAAGGAAGAGATGGATCGGGCTGAAGCCCGGAAGCTGCAACCGCATTTCATCCGAGCCTTCTTCCTCAAGGCCTTCGAACTGCTTGGTGGCGAGGCGCGCGCTAGGGAGGGAGATCGGCATGAACTGCCGCACGTGCCCGCGAACATACGTGAGCGCGACCGCCAGATCGGCACTTCGCGTCAACCGGTACTGCGCAGTTACGAGCGCATCTGTTTCGAGAAATCACAGATGCGTGTCGCCGGCCGCACACTGGCCGATCTCGTCCACCCGGCGCATCCGCTGATGGCGTCAGTGATCGACCTCACCCTGGAAGCGCGCGAACTTGCACTCAAGCAGGGCAGCGTTCTGGTGGATCCCTCTGATCCGGGTACCGAACCGCATCTGCTTCTGATCGTCGATCACGCGATTCGCGAGGGCAGCGCGGAGAGTGAGCGCATCATTTCCCGCCAGCTTCAGTTTCTACGTGTCTCTCCCGATGGTGTTACCGGCTTCGCTGGCTGGGCACCACACCTTGACCTCCGTCCAGCGAGCGATCTTGAGACGCAGAAGGTCAGCATCCTGCTGGAAGAGCCCTGGCTCAGCCAAGGCTTGGAGCGACGCGCGCTCGACTGGGCCAGTGGTGAGCTGGTTCCGCGCCACCTGGGAGAAATTCGCGAGCGACGCTTGCGACACATCGACAAGGTCCGCAAGGCGGTGCATGAGCGCCTCACAAAGGAAATCAACCACCTCTCCCATCGTGCCATCACGCTGCAGGAAGAAGTCCGCGCCGGTCGGCAGCCGCGAATGCAACCGGAAATACTGAGGCGCCGTGCCGAAGAATTGTCGGCTCGCCTTGCAGCACGCGATAAAGCGCTGGAGGCGCAGAGCCACATCGTGTCCGTAACACCGCGAATCGTCGGGGGCGCGGTGGTCGTGCCGCGCGGCTGGTTCGCGCACGACCAGGGCGAAACAGCCCGTGGTTCATTCGCGGCAGATGCGGCAGCGCGCGCGCGCATCGAACGCATCGCGATGAAGGCAGTGATGGACGCCGAGCGTGCAATGGGCAACGCGCCGCGCGACGACTCGGCGCTGAAATGTGGCTACGACATCACCTCGCGCCAGCCGGTGCGATCCGACGTGCTGCCTGACGATCGTCTCATCGAGGTCAAGGGCCGCGCCAAGGGGGCGACCACCCTCACGCTTACCAAAAACGAGATCATCGCGGCGCTGAACAAGCCAATGCAGTACTGGCTGGCGATTGTGCTGGTGAACGAGGACGACTCCACCGAGGGGCCGTACTACCTGCAAGGCCCGGTCACGCAGGCGCCCGACTGGGCGGAAGTGAGCAAGAACCTGGAACTGGCCGAGCTCCTGCGTCAGGCGAAGCGGGTGGAGCCCGTGCCGTGAGCCTTGTCAGCCCACAAAAAGAGACGCCCGCTCAAGGCGGGCGTCGGGCCGGAGATGCTATCTCCGGCGGGGTTAGGCACGTAGTCTCCCTTTTGGAACCCGGTGACGTCAAGGATTTCCTGTTGACCATTGAGCTTGCGATATGACGCGCGTGGCTACCTATATCGATGGCTTCAACCTGTATTTCGGGCTCAAGGCATCGGCGTTCAAACGCTACTACTGGCTTGACGTCGGCACTCTCGGGCAGGCCCTGTTGAAGCCGGATCAGATCTTGGTCGCAACCCACTACTTCACTACACGTATCCGCGACAATGGCCGCAATCTCGCCGATCAGCGGCGCCAGAACGGCTATATCGAGGCACTGCAACTCCGGGGAGTGCACACCCAGTTTGGCCACTACCTCGATAAGCGCCGCGAATGTCGCACCTGTCAGGCGAGCTGGTCCGACTACGAAGAGAAAATGACTGACGTCAATATCGCTGTTCAACTCCTGGGTGATGCCTATGAGGACAGGTTCGATGTGGCACTGGTCATTTCCGGAGACAGCGATCTCACCACGCCCATCCGGCGCGTGCGGGAGCGGTTTCCAGGCAAGCGGGTCATCGTGGGATTTCCGCCAGGCCGGCAGTCGGCCGAACTCAGGCGCGTGGCCAATGGCTTTTTCGTGATCGGCGAAGACAAGCTGCGCGCCAGCCAGCTACCCGATCAAATAGCAAAGCCGGACGGATACATCCTCGAACGTCCCGCCACTTGGAAGTAGGTGATGTCCAATCGAAGTTATACGAAATCGCATAGTGAAAAAGCCCTGAGGGACGCGGCTTGGCCCGAATGCGTTACAGACAAGACATGACTCGAATTTCCACGCTGAACGACAACGCCACGCGGTTCGCCCGTGGACACGCCGCCGACGTCTGGCGCATTCCAACACGGAGCGATCTCGACGCCTTCGTTACCTGGTATCAGACCCTGTGACCCATCCGATCCGATCCCCCAAGAAGCTGATCGAAGTTGCTCTGCCGCTGGATGACATCAACGAAGAGGCGTCGCTTCGGAAAAGAAAGGCGCCCGCAGGCTATCCGACCGCCCTGCACAAGTGGTGGGCGCAGCGACCGCCGGCGGCGGCTCGAGCCGTACTCTTTGCGCAACTGGTCAACGACCCTGGTTATGAGTCAGGCGGCGGATTCCAGCGCGGGATCAACAAGAAAGAGGCGGCAATCGAGCGCGAGCGGTTGTTCGAGATCATCCGCAAGCTCGTGCTATGGGAAAACACCAACAACGAAGCAGTGCTGGAATCTGCACGCTTCGAGGTGCGCAGGAGCTGGCGCGAGACCTGCAAGCTCAACGAAAAACACCCGCATGCAGCTGAGTTGTTCGATCCTGACACGTTGCCCGATTTCTATGATCCTTTCGGGGGCAGTGGCGCGATTCCCCTCGAAGCGCAGCGACTGGGGCTGGAGGCTCACGCGTCCGACCTGAATCCTGTGGCGGTGCTGATCAACAAGGCGATGATCGAGATACCGCCGAAGTTCGCCGGCCGCGCGCCGGTCGGGCCGCTGCCGCAGGAGAAGGAAGCCACTGCGCGCAGGACGCGCGAGATGCACGAGGACTGGTCCGGCGCGAAAGGACTGGCCGAAGACGTGCGCCGCTATGGCCACTGGATGCGTGAGGAGGCCGAGAAGCGTATCGGCCACCTCTATCCGAAGATCCAGATCACCGCGGCCATGGCCAAGCAGCGGGCCGATCTGAAACCGCTGGTCGGCCAGTCGCTCACCGTCATCGCCTGGCTGTGGGCGCGCACCGTGCGCAGCCCGAACCCGGCGTATTCCAACGTTAACGTGCCGCTGGCCTCGACCTTCCTGTTATCCACCAAGCCCGGCAAGGAATCGTGGGTGGAGCCGGTGGTCAGCGGTAGCGAGTACCACTTCGAGGTGCGTACCGCGGCGGCCAAGCATGGCAAACCGCCCGCGTCGGCGAAGGACGGTACCAAGCTCTCGCGTGGGGCCAATTTTCGCTGCGTGATGTCGAGCACGCCGATTGAGCCTGACCATATTTGTTCCGAGGCGAAGGCTGGTCGTATGGGCGCGCGACTGATGGCGATCGTCGCCGAAGGTTCACGCGGCCGCATCTACCTCGACCCAACCGATGCGATGGAGACCATCGCGAAGTCCGCGCAACCGACATGGCGGCCGGATGTGGAAATGCCGGAAAATCCACGCTGGTTCTCGCCGCCGCTCTACGGCTTGAAGACTTATGGCGATCTGTTCACCCCACGCCAACTGGTCGCCCTGACCACCTTCTCTGACCTCGTCACCGAGGCCCGAGAATGTGTCCGTGCCGCCGCGTTGAACGCGGGCATGCTTGACGATAGTTGCGGCCTCGATAGTGGCAGTACCGGCGCGACAG
>JAAFHE010000253.1 GCA_013298265.1 Lysobacterales bacterium
GTTGAGGCGCTGGCCGCGGTGGTCGGCGCCGAGCATCAGGTTGTAGCGGCCGGGTGCTTTGCCGACGAGCGCTATCTCGCCGAGATACGGCCGCGAGCAGCCGTTCGGGCAGCCCGATATACGCAGGTGGATAGGCGCGTCACCGAGGTCGTGCGCGGCCATCCGGCTTTCGAGCTTGCCAAGCAGCTCGGGCAGATAGCGTTCCGCTTCGGCCATTGCGAGCGAGCAGGTCGGCAGCGCGACGCAGGCCAGCGCGTTGAGCCGCAGCGGCGAGGCGCGGCGGAACAGGTCCATGCCGTATTCGGCGACGAGTGCGTCGATCGTGCCGCGCGCCGCGGCCGGCACGTTGGCGATGATGAGGTTCTGGTTCGGCGTCAGGCGGAAATCGCCCGTATGGATCTGCGCGACCGCGCGCAGCCCCGACAGCAGCCGGCGTTCGTCGCGGTCGACGATGCGGCCGGCTTCGATGCGCAGGGTCAGGTGCCAGCGGCCGTCCTCGCCTTCGACCCAGCCGAAGCGGTCACCGTTGTGCTCGAACACGAAGGGACGCGCGGCCGCGAGTGCGAAGCCGGCGCGGCGTTCCACTTCGGCCTTGAACGTATCCAGGCCGCGATCGTCGATCGTGTACTTCAGGCGCGAGCGCTTGCGCTCGGCGCGGTTGCCCCAGTCGCGCTGCGTCGTGATCACCGCTTCGGCCACCGCGATCACCTGGGCCGGTGTGACAAAGCCGATCACGTCGGCCAGGCGCGGATACGTCGTCGGATCGCCGTGGGTCGCGCCGAAGCCGCCGCCGATGGTGACGTTGTAGCCGACGACGACGCCGTCCTCGACGATAGCGATGTAGCCCAGATCGTTGGCGAAGATGTCGACGTCATTGACCGGCGGTACCGCGAACGCGGTCTTGAACTTGCGCGGCAGGTAGGTCGTGCCGTAGATCGGCTCGTGCTCCGGCGAGCCGGCGACCTGCTCCTCGTCGAGCCAGATCTCGTAGTACGCGCGCGTCTTCGGCAGGAAATACTCGGATAGTGCCTTGGCGTGTTCGTATACCGTCGCGTGCACCGACGACAGCAGCGGATTGGCTGCCGACAGCACGTTGCGGTTGACATCGCCGCAGGCGGCGAGCGTGTCGATCAGGCTCGCATTGATCGCGGCCAGCGTGGTTTTCAGCTCACGCTTGATCACGCCGTGGAACTGGAACGCCTGGCGAGTCGTGACGCGCAGGCTGTGGTTGGCGTAGCGCGTCGCGATGGCGTCCAGCGCCAGCCACTGCTGCGGCGTGGCCACGCCGCCCGGCGTGCGCGTGCGGATCATGAAGCTGTAGTCGGGTTCGAGTTTCTGCTGACGGCGCTCCTCGCGGATGTCGCGATCGTCCTGCTGGTAGCTGCCGTGGTACTTGATCACCGTCTGGTCGTCGTCGCGCAGGCTGCCCGTGACGGCGTCGGCGAGGCTCTGCCTGAGCGTGCCGCGCAGCAGGTTGCTGTCGGCCTTGATCTTCTCGACGGGTGAAGCGGTCGCACTCATGTCAGTACACGTCCCGGGCGTAGCGGCCCTGCTGCTGCAGCTGGTTCACGTAGGCGAGCGCGTCTTCGGCTGTCTTGCCGCCATGAGTCACGGCGACTTCGATCAGCGCCGCGTGTACATCCTTGGCCATGCGCGTGGCATCGCCGCAGACGTACATGTGCGCGCCGTCCTCGAGCCAGCGATACAGCTGCGCGCCGTGTGTGCCAATGTGATGCTGCACGTACACCTTCTTTTCCTGGTCGCGCGAGAACGCCAGGTCCAGCTGCGCGAGGTGTCCACGCTTCAACGCGTCCTGCCATTCCAGCTGGTAGAGAAAGTCGCTGCGGAAATGCGGGTTGCCGAACAGCAGCCAGTTGCGACCGGTCGCCCCGACCGCGGCGCGTTCCTGCACGAAGCCGCGGAACGGTGCAACGCCGGTGCCGGGTCCGATCATGATCACGTCGCGCGACGGATCGCGCGGCAGGCGGAAGCGTTCGTTGTGTTCGATGAAGACCGGTACGCGGCCGGCCTCTTCCTGGCGCGCGAGATAGTGCGAGGCGGCGCCCCAGTGCGTGCTGCCGAACGCGTCGTAGGCGACGTGGGCGACAGTCAGGTGAGCTTCGTCGCCGACCGCTTTCTGGCTCGACGCGATCGAATACAGCCGCGGCGTCAGCGGGCGCAGTGCGGCGACGAGTTCCTCGGCCGACCAGGTTGCCGGATAGGCGCGCAGCAGGTCGATCACCTGGTAGTCGGCGAGCAGTTTCTTCAGCTGCGCGGCGTGGTCCGGCGACAGCAGGCGATTGAGTTCCGCCGAACCGGCCAGGGCCGCGTGCTGGGCGATCAGCGGCCGTGTCAGGCGCGTGAGTTCGCGCTGTTCGCTCAGCCACAGGCGCAGCGGCTGGGTGGTCTCGTCCACGCGCACCGGCGTGTTCGCGTCGAGCCGCAGCAGGTCGATCACGGCATCGACGAGCGCCGGCGGATTGCGCGGCCACAGGCCGAGCGCGTCGCCGGGTTCGTAGCTCAGGCCCGAGCCTTCCAGCGACAGTTCGATATGGCGGATGTCCTTGTCGCTGCCGCGGCCGGTCAGGCGCTGGTTGGCGATGACTTCGGCGCCGAAGGGCTTTTCGCGCGACCACGTCGCCGCCGCCGCGGGCCGCAGCGGGGTGACCGTCGCGAGCGGTGCCGTGCTCTTCACCTGCTCGCGCGCCAGCTGCAGTGCACGCTCGGCCCAGGGCTTGGCGACGCGCTCGACGTCCACGTCCGCATCGGCGCGATCGAGCAGGCGCGTGGCACCGAGTTCGGCCAGGCGTGCGTCGAGCGCGCGGCCGATCTCGCAGAACTGCGGATAGCTGCTGTCGCCGAGGCCGAGCACGCCGAAGCGCAGCTCCTTGAGTTCCGGTGCGCGCTTGCCGAGTACGAAATCCACGAAACCGCGCGCGTCGTCGGGCGGCTCGCCGTCGCCCTGCGTGCTGATGACGACGACGAGCAGCCGTTCGGCCTTGAGTTCGCGCGTCGGGTAGGCATCGGCGCGCAGCAGGCGCACCTGCAGGCCGCTCGCTTCCGCTTTCTGCGCGAACTGCTCGGCCAGGCGCTTGGCGTTGCCGGTCTGGCTGCCGTAGACGACGCTCAGGCGCGGCGCAGTGACCGGATCCTTGGCCAGCGCCGCGGATACGGCGCGCGCCACGCCGTTGCCGGGCTGGCTGGCCAGGCCCGCCGCATAACCGGACAGCCACCACAGTGAGGAACTGTCCAGTCCGTCGACGAGCCGCGCGAGTTCGCCGGCCTTGGCTTCGGGCAGCGGGATCAGGGGCAGTGCGGGATGGGCGGACATGGGCATCACCGAATTCAAATGGACGTCCAAACGCCCAGTGATCGACGATGCTAGGCCTGCGTGAAGACGCCAGGAAAGGATGGGGGGTTATTCGGTTATGCCGTGCAGGTATGTCTGTGGCCGGTCGCGGAAACCGCGCAGCGGCGCGGGTTTGCATCCTGCCCGGTAGCAGCTATTGCAGCGCGGCGTGACGCGGGCTTTGCAATGACCACAATTGCCCCCGTGCAGACCTCAGAGTCTGCCGGGAGGGAACCCGTCACGGCTCCGGAGCTGTGGCGGTTTTTTCATTGGGTGCGGGTGCCTGTCTGCACCGCAGGATGGACGCAAAGCGCCATCCGTCCGCGGATACCAACGGTTCGTGTGGCCTTCGTCACAATCGACCAATTGATCTACTTGTCCAGCCGCGAATACCGCCTCGAGGCGGTTGTGGCCGCCTTTGCCCAAGAACAGAATCACGATGGCTCCGTATGTTCCCAGGGGGTACGGGGCCGCGTGCAGTTCACGGCTGTATTGGGAGATCAACGTGCAAAAACTGAACAAAATCGGCCTCGCGCTGATGCTCGCCTGCGGATTGGCCGGGGGTGCCGCCGCCACGGGACTCAACGCCGACAAGAGCAAGCTCACCCTGGAAGCCCTGGATATGGACCGGGTCGCGCAAGAAGACGCGATCGGCGACATCAAGGGCTATGGCAAATACCGTTTTGCAGTACCTCATGATGTGCAAATCAATACCGCAGGCCACGGCCGCTGGGAAATCCGGCCAGACGGCATCAATGTCTGGACCTTCGAGGTCGATACGCCCGACGCGGCCCATCTGAATTTCGGCTTCAGCCCGTTTTTCCTGCCCGATGGCGCACGCCTGGTGATCCAGTCCAGGCTGGGCCTCGACAAGCTCGGTCCGTTCACGGCGGAGCAGAATCTGCCCAGCGGCCAGTTCTGGACCCCCGTGCTCAAGGGCGACTCGGCCATCATCGAACTCGAGGTGCCGGCCAGCCGCATGGCTGAGCTCAAGTTCGGCATCGTGCGCATCGGCCACGGCTACCGCGGCTTCGGCGCGACCGCCAAACACTGCAAGTCCGGCGCCTGCAACACCGACGTCGCCTGCCTTTCCGCCGGCGACCCCTGGAACAATCCGCGCCGCTCGGTGGCGGCCTACACCACCGGCGGTACCGACACCTGTACCGGCTCGCTGGTCAACAACACCCTCGGCAACAAGCGCATGCTGTTCGCCACGGCCACGCATTGCGGCATCGACAACGACAGCGTTGGCGCCACCGTGGTGGCCTACTGGAACTATGAGTCGCCGACCTGCCGCCGGCCGGGTTCTTCGGCCAGCGGCGTGATCGTGCCGCGCCCGAGCACCACCAGTTCCGGCGTGCGTTTCCTGGCGCAGACCGCGAATCCCTTCGCCGGCTCGGCACCGGCGGGCAACCGTTCGGACTGGACACTGCTGGAATTCCTGCAGCCGGCCAATCCGGCCTACAACCTCTACTGGGCCGGCTGGGACCGTCGCAACCTCGATCCGGTCTGCTCGGCTCCGGCTGATCCGACCCTGACGACGGGCCTCTGCGCCTCGATCCACCACCCCGGCGTCGACGAGAAGCGCATCACCTTCGTCGAGGCGACCATGTCGACCGGCAACATCTCCGGCGCCACCGGCGTGCACTGGCATCCGTTCTGGGATCCGACCCCGCCGAACCTGCCGAACTTTCCCGCCGGCGGCGCGCTGACGCCGAGCGTCACCGAGGGTGGCTCGTCAGGCTCGCCGCTGTACAACGCCAACCAGCGCCTGATCGGGGTGCTCTCGGGCGGTCCGTCGGCCTGCGGTTCCACCGGCGCCGACCTGTCGGACTTCTACGGCAAGCTCTCGCACGCCTGGGACGGCCTGGGCACGTCGACCACGGCGGTCAAGAGCTACCTCGATCCGGGCGGCACCAATCCGGACTTCATCGACGGCCGCGGCGAATGCACCGCGCCGGCCGAACCCACCAGCGTCGTCGCCACCGCCACCGCTCCGAACCAGATCACGGTGAACTGGACCGCGGCCGCCGGCATCACCACGTATCGCGTCTTCCGCTCCACCGGCGCCTGCCCGGGCAGCAACTACACGCAGATCGCGGAAGTCTCCTCGGGCACTTCCTATGCGGACACCACCGTGTCCGGCGGCTCGACCTATAGCTACAAGGTCAGCTCGCGCGATACCGTGCAGCCCTGCGATTCGGCCCAGAGCGGCTGCTCCAGCGCGACCGCGACCGGCGTCTGCTCGCTCGCGCCGTCATTCGCCGGTCTTACTGCCGCCAGCACGGCCGGTACGGCCAGCTGTGCCGTCAACCTGGCGTGGGCGGCGGCGACGCCGAACTGCGGCGGCGGCGGCCAGATGCGCTACAACGTCTACCGCTCGCTGACCCCGGGTTTCACCCCATCGGCCGGCAATGCGGTACAGACCTGCGTGACCGGCACGACCTTCAGCGACACCAACGTCGGCGGCAACAACACCTACCACTACGTGGTGCGCGCCGAAGATTCCAGCGGCGCTGGCAGCGGCGTCTGCGCGGCGGGACTGGAAGACACCAATACCGCGCAGAAGTCGGTCCAGCCGTCCGGCCCGGACACCGTTGCGTTCAGCGACGACGCCGAATCGGGCCTGACCCAATGGACCGCGGGCGGTAGCGGTGGCGGCGCCAACTGGGCACTCGTGACGACGCAGGCGCATTCGCCGACCAACGCGTTCTTCGTGCCCGATCCGGACGTGGTCAGCGACCGCACCCTGACCATGAATGCCAACGTTGCCGTGCCTGCGGCGGCCGGCACCACGCTGGACTTCTGGATCCGCTACTTCAACGAGGTGAGCTACGACGGCACGCTGCTCGAATACTCGCTCGACGGCGGCACCACCTGGACGGACATCCTCGGCGCCCAGGGCGCGGTC
>JAAFHE010000254.1 GCA_013298265.1 Lysobacterales bacterium
CAGTTGCAGCAGTTCGTGCGTGGCGCAGGGCAGCACCGCGGCGTTCGGCCGCGGCGCTGCCGGCAGCGGCAGCGTCGACGGGTCGATGGCATTGGCGTTGAAGCGGCCCAGCGCGACGACCTTGCACCAGAGCACGCCGGCCACGTTCTGCACGCTGCCTTCGATGCGGCTGGCGTATTCGCGCTCGCCGAGGCGGCGCGCGTGCAGGCCGAACAGGCCGCTGCGCTCGGTCGCGCTGTCGCCGGCCAGGCCGAGGCGGGCGCGTACCGCGGCATCGATGTCCTCGGCGCGGCGCAGCGGATCGCGCGCATAGTGCAGATCGAGATAGGTATACCGGGGCAGCGCCTGCTGCACGATCAGCGGGAAGCGGTCCGGTCCGCGGCAGCGCTGCAGGTGCGCCAGCGTGCCGCGCAGCGCGGCGAATTCGGCCTCGCGCCCGGCCTTGAGCATCACGCGCAGGATGACCGCCGGGATGCCCTGGTGCAGATCCCAGGCCGCGCTCGCGGCGACCACACCGGGCAGGCTCAGGGTTTCGCTTTCGAAGTCGCCAAGGCTCACGAGCCGGCCCAGGCTTTGCACCTTGCCCGGTGCGGCGTCGCGCGCCTTGTCGCCGGATTCCGGCGTGGCGCCGCCGGTAACGATGCCCGCAAGGCTGACCTTGTCAAAGCCGGCCGGACGCTCCGCCGCGCTCGGCGTCGTGCCGGGCTTGAGCGGCCCGAACGCGCCGCTGCCGCTGCGCCAGCGCGCAGTGACGTTCTTGAGGCCCGACGGCAGGCGCGAACCGTTCACGTTGTCGCCGAACTGCACGAAGCTGCGGTTCTGCGCATCCTCGCGCACGATGTAGACCGGCTCGGCGGGGCCGCGGCCGAAGAAGCTGTCGACGCGCTGCCAGCGGCGTCCGTCGACGTAGACCTCCAATTCCGGCGCCTGCGGCGGCATGCCGCCGGCCGTGACGAAATAGGTCAGCGGTGACTTGGGCAGCACGAAGGTCTGCCAGCTCTGCCGTGCATCGCCGTTGCCGAGCACGGCCTCGCGTTCGGCCTTGCCCTGCGAGGCGTCGACGAGGTTGCCGTAGACCTCGATGCTCGGCGCTTCCTCGTCGAAGTCGGCGCGCTTGAACGGTGCCGGCGCGCGGTCGAACGACAGTGCCCAGACGCGCGCTTGGCCGTCGTCGTCGGCAAAGTCGGACACGTCGCTAGTGCAGGTCAGCGCGACGCTGCGGCCGTCGGCGTGCGACAGGAACAGGCGGCGCCGGGCCAGCGGCCGCGCCTGCGCGGCGGTGCCGTAGTAGTACAGCGCGTTGCTGCCGTTGGCGTAGGCGCCGGCGGCGGGCTTGGACACGGGTTTGATCGTCAGCGCCGGACTCGTGATCTCGAGAATCCGGTAGTCGCGCACGTCGCTGAGCAGCTGGTTCTTGCTCGAATGGCGGGTCAGTGCCCGGTCGAGCAGCACCAGCGAGCTGGCGCCGTTGAGATTGCCGAAGCCCAGGCTCGCACTGCGCACGCGCTCGATGCGGCGCACGAGACTGAGCGCGACGGTGGTGCTGCCGTCGATGACGCGCGTCTGCACGGCCACCTGGCGGCCGGCGCGCAGGTCGGCGATTTCCGCATCGAGGGCGAGCAGTTCCGCCGGCAGCGGAATCGACAGGCTGGTGTTGACACAGTCATGGTTTTCGTTGATGTGGCGTTTGAAGAACGTTTCCGTATCGGTTGCCCCGGTGATCTTGCCGGCGTTGTCCTTGAGCGTGCCGAGGGTACGCGGCGGCGCGTTGTGGCCGAAATGGCGGAAGCTGCGGTTGATGCGATAGGCCACCGACGCGCTGTCCCAGCTGCGCACGAGCGGTGCGTCAAGCTCGACGATGAAGCGGCCGACAGTGCGCGTGATGCTCTTGACCTTGACGATCTGCGGCTCGTCCTGGGCGCTGACCGGTTGCGCGCCTGTGGTCCATGCTGGTGCCGCCGGCTGCAGCAGCAACTGTTCGCCGGGCTTGAGGCCGATCGCGTCGAGGCTGGCGAGGTCGGTTTTGCCCGCGGCGGCGGTGATCTCGATGCGCATCGCGCCGGCGGCGATCGTGAATCCATATTTGCGCGGACGGTATAAATGGAAACGTCCCAGATGCGGCCAGGCGGTCAGCTCCGCATCGGTACGGAAATCGGCCGGCGGCGACTGGCCGGCGAGTTCGGCCTTGAGGGCGAAGCCGGCGGGCAGCACCAGCGCCTGGCTGCCGCGCGCCTGTATCGCGAAGGTGGCGTTGCCGCCGAGGCCCGGCGCGAGGCGGTAGCCGGTCAGGCGCACGAGCTCGGCGATGCTGTCGCGCCAGGCGGCCGTGCGCAGGAAAGCCTCGTTGGCGTAGTGCTCCTGGTAGAAGGTCAGGATGTCGCCGAGCACGGCGGCGCCTTCGAGCAGGGCGATGCCGGGATCGTCGGCACCGCGGTGGGTCCACGCGGCCAGCTCGGGGGCGAGGTCGATGGTCCGGCGCATGGCCTCGACGAAATCGGCGTAGCGGCCGATGCGATAGCCGATGCGCGGCTGCGCCGGCCGGTTCGCCGCGCGGCGCGGGAAGTCGAAGGGATCGAAGATCAGTGGCGTGCAGGTCATGGTCGGTCTCCGTCAGCGGCGCCCGCCGCTCAGGCTCAGGCGCAGGCGGCCGCGTTCGAGGTGATCGGCATCGTTGGCCAGCAGCACGACTTCGTCGGCGGCCATCTCGAGCACGGCGGTGCCGGCCGCGCCCGGCGTCGGCGCGTTGAAGCGCTGCAGCGTGATCGCGATGACGTGCTTCACGCCCGTTATCCGGTGCAGGCGGCCCTCGATCGCGCTGCGGTGCAGCGCCTGGCCGAAAGTCCATTCGTCGGCGTGGAAGAATCCGCGGCGTCCGTCGGAGGTCCAGCGATTGGAGAGCTCCTGCTCGATCACGTCGCGCAGGTCTTCGAGCCAGTAGCGCTCGTCGATGCAGACGCTGAGCTGGATATCCAGCGGCACGTAGCGCGGCGCGCGCAGCTCCAGGTCCTCGCCGATCAGGCGCACGGCTTGGAGGTGGGCGGCGACGCGTGGACGCAGTTCTTCCCAGCGGTGCTGTGCCTGTGTATCGCCGGTCGCGGCGAATCCGCTCGGGTCGATCGCGATGCGCACAGTGCGCCAGCTACCGGTCCAGGCGTAGCGCGCGACCGCACGCTGCACGCCGGGCACTTCCTCGGCGCGGCGCACATAGTCGGCCAGCGTGATGGCGCGCAACTGGCGCGCGCGGAACGCGGCCGGCGCCTGGCGCCGTACGCGCTCGGCCGATTCCGGGTCGCGGCCGTCGGTGACGTCGAAGGGATTGCTCGCCGCGCTCAGCGCGCCGGACAGCGCACCCGTCAGCGGCAGCAGGCGGGTGA
Source organism: Lysobacterales bacterium (assembly GCA_013298265.1). GTDB lineage: Bacteria > Pseudomonadota > Gammaproteobacteria > Xanthomonadales > Rhodanobacteraceae > Tahibacter. The sequence goes on from JAAFHE010000254.1 coordinate 3,375, forward strand.
GCCGATCGGCCCCGACATTGCCGCTCACGTCGCCGCCGATCTGGTAGTGCGCATGGACCACCGCACCCAGCGGCAGCAGGCGTCCGTTGCGTCCGTTGCCGAAACGCAGACGGGTGCGGCGGCGTTCGTCGGTCTCGACCTGGAAGTGATCGCCGTTCTCGGCCGAGTCGTCGCTGTGCACGAGGCTGGGCTGTTCGTCCCAGGGCTCGGCCGGTCCGCCGTGCGCGACCGTGACGACGAGCGTGGAGCGCGCGGGTTCCTCGCCTTCGGCGGCGAGTGCGGCGCGGGGTGGCAGGTAGGCGAGTGGGCCTTCTTCCGCGGGCAGTTCGGCGAAGACCCAGTCCAGTCCGTCGCCGTAGCGGTTCCAGCGCTGGAAATGGCGGTGGCGGTCGATGCCCGCATCGGGCGGGAGAATCGTGCCCGGTTCGCGGAAGTGCACGCGCAGCGGGCGGCCTTCATAGACCGGCACGAGATTGCCGTGGAAGATCGAAACGTGTTCGACCAGCGCCGGGCAGAACGTGGTGAAGCTGTAGTCGAAGCGCAGTGCGTCCGATTCGTGCCACGTTAGACGCACTAGCCAGGTGTTCGTGACCGGATCGAACAGGCTGACCGCGCCGCCGTCGTCGGCATCGTCGCCGGCGCGCAGGCGCAGCAGCTGCCGCTTGGCCGGATTGCGTCCCGGCACGAGGCCGGTCAGCGGATTGAGGCGCTCGACGATCAGCAGTTCGCGCCAGAGCCCGCCGCGCACGAGATCGCGCAGCGCGTCGGCGGCCGCCTGGTTGGCGAGTCCTGCGGCGGGCACCAGGTCGGCGCTCGTGCTGCCGGCGGCGAGCGCCGGCTGCGCGTTGCGCCAGGTGTGCAGGTGCAGCGTGTTGAGCAGCGGGTCCAGGTACTGGCGCTGTTTCGGCGCCAACGGCTGCTGGCGGCTGGCGAAATGCACGGCGCTCGCGGCCTTCGGATCGTTGCCGGTGTGGGCGACGATTTCCTGATCGGCCAGCGTAAACGGCGCCTGTCCCGCAGTGACGTCCAGCTTGAGCCAGGTACTGGCCTGGTTGCCTTCGTGCAGGTGGTAGTCGACGAGCCGCGCATGCCGTGCCAGCGACACACGCTTGCGCGTGGTGGCGAGATAGGCCTCGCCCATGACGCGGTCCTGGTAGTCGCTGAGTTCGTCCGCGGCGGCCGCGAACAGGTCGATCAGTACCTGGTCGAGATCCGCTTCGCTGCTGCTGCGCCAGCCGGGCACGCGCGCGGCCATGGCCGTCATCAGCGTATGGCGGAACGAATCGTAGTCCTTGGCCAGATAGTCGATCGCCGGGCCGGGCAGCGCCGGACGGCCAGGCCCCGGCGCGGCGCAGTCGTTGCTGAAACAGCCGGGGCGGAATTTGAAGCCCAGCGCGCTGAAATACGGGTCGATCTTCGTCGGATCCCAGATCAGTTCCAGCGTATAGGTCGAGTAGTCGCCGACCGGTGCGATGCGCAGTTTCAGGCGCGTCGCATCGAGCGCAGTGACCGCGCTGACCTGTACCTGGCCGGCTGCGCTGCCCGCGGCGATGCGCGTGCCGCCGCGGATCCGGAACACCTGGCGTGCGCGCACCGGGTCGCCGGCGATGTCGGTGAGGATCGCCGCCAGATGATGCGTTGTAAAAAAATGCAATTCGATGTCGGCGTGCGGCGGCGACGCGCCGGGGGCCAGCTCGACCAGCGCGAGGCGCAGGCCGTTGAGGTTGACGAGATCCGGATTGACGATGGTGGGTTGAACGATGGCGTTCATGCGCGGCACCTATTGCGAGCGGCGCTGGAACTTGACCACGCGCGAATCCGGGCTGCCGGCGGGGCGGTAGCGCACGGTGACTTCGAGCACGGCCGTGGACGGGTCGAAGGTGACATCGATGAACTCCACGGTGAGGCGGTGGCCGAGCCAGCGCGACAGCCCGCTGGTGATGCGCGCCTTGACCACGCCGCGCAGGGTTTCGGAGGCTGGCTCGAACACGAGCCGGCGCACGCCGCCGCCGAACTCGGGCAGCAGCAGGCGCTCGCCCGGCCCGGTCAGCAGCAATTGCAGCAGTTCGTCGCGCACATGCGCCGCGTCATCCGCATGCGTACCGGTGCGACCGTCGCTGCCGATATGGAACGGGAATGCGAGATGCCGGCCGGAGGTCGATGTCATGTCGTCGATGCCATGTCAGATTCCCAATCCCTTGGGCTGTACCTGCACGATCAGCGCAGGACCCTGCGGTACCTTGGCCGCGTTCTCGCAGATGCCGACACTGTTCTGCAGCAGTACGGGCGTGCCGCCAACCTGGGTCTGCGTGCCGCCGGTCTGCCAGCGGACCAGCACACAGGGCGACGGCGCCGACGGCGCGAAGGTGCAGCCGACGATGGCGTGCTGGTCGCTCAGCAGCAGCACCGGCGCGCCGTCGACCTTCGCCTCGGTGTTGCTCGTCAGCAGCAGCGCCTGGCCGCCGTGCGGGCATAGCACGGTGCTCGTGGTGGTCAGCAGCGGGATCATGGCGGCACCCCGAAGGCCATCGCGCCCATGGCCAGGCTCACGCCGGCCTTGCCGAGCTTGATCACGCCGTCGTTCATCGAGATCGCTTCCAGACCGATCGAGATCGTGCACAGGCCGCAGCTCAGCAGGATCTCGCTCGCGCTCAGGGTGATCTTCGGTCCGCCGTCGTGGAGTACTTCGATGGTGCCGGCCTCATCGTCGAAGACGATGCGATGGTTTTTCGCCGACACGATCATGCGGGTCTCCGGCGCGTCCGGCGTCGGCCGCTGGCCGCTGGACCAGAAGCCGCCGGACCAGATCGGCGCGTCGAGGCGGCCGGCCTCGAACTCGATCCAGACATTGGCACCGATCGGCG
>JAAFHE010000255.1 GCA_013298265.1 Lysobacterales bacterium
GACGCTCTTCCGATCTGACGACCGTATCGGCGCCGCGCGGCAGGGGCGCCCCCGTCGTGATGCGCAGGCATTCGCACGAACCGACCGCCGCGTCGCGGCCGTCGCCGGCGAATCGCGTACCGACCAGCACGAACGCGCGCTCCCCCGACGCCGGCAGATCCGCGCCACGCAGGGCGAAGCCATCCATCGCGGAATTGGCGAATGCGGGCACGTCGATAGGCACGGTGACCGGCACGGCGAGGCTGCGGCCGAGCGCGTGTTCCAGGGTCACGCTTTCCCGCGGCAGCGCCCTCAGGCGCGCGCGCGCAATCACGCGAGCGCGCGCCTGCGCCACGGGCAACAGATCCGGCACCGGTGCTGTCAGCGTGTCAGCTGAGCGCATCGCGAAAATCCTCCGCAGTATTCAGGTTGGCGAAGCGCGCAGGGCTGTCGCTGAAATCGACCTCGCGCAGGGCATGCCGATCCTGCCAGGCCCAGACCGACAACGTGGGATCGTCTCCGGGCAATTTCACACGCGCACGCCGGTACAGCGCGAACAAGGGCTGGCGGCGTGCGCCGTCATGCGCGACCGCTATCGCCGCATCGCCGCGCTGCTGCCACAGGCGTGCAAGCAGGTCGCTACCCGGCACCGGACTGTCGACGGGGACTATCAGCAGCCACGGGCTGTCAACCTGTCGCACCGCAGTCGCTATGCCTTCGAGCGGGCCGCGGTAGCCGGCACGGTGATCGCCACAGACTCGACCATAGCGCGCGTATTCGTCGGGATTGCGATTGGCCACGATGAGAAGGTCGTCGACCTGCGTGGACAGCGCCTCGACGACGTGCTCGATCAACGCACGGCCACGCCAGTGCGCCAGGCCTTTGTCGACACCACCCAGACGCTGCGCCCGGCCGCCGGCCAGGATGGCTGCTGTGATGGATTCGCCGCGGCCGCTAGCCCGCATTTCTCACGCCCGTTCGTAGCGAGGCCGTCGAGAGGCCGCCCTGACGCGCGCGCGGACTTCAGTGACGGCGAAGGCGTAGCCGACACTACGTCGAGCCGACACGAGGGAGCAGCGCACGTCAGGGCGAGCGTATCGGCGGCCGCAGTAGAAGGGAGGTGAGAAATGCGGGCTAACGTTCACGGCATTCGTCAGCGCTTCTTGGCGTTGCGGATCATTCGCTGGCGTTTGCGCTGCTGGCCTTCGGTCAGCTCGTTCTTGCGGCCGGCGAACGGGTTTTCGCCATCGCGGAATTCCAGCCGCAGCGGCGTACCGACGAGCTTGAAGCGCTTGCGGAAGAAGTTTTCGAGATAGCGCCGGTAGCTGTCGGCCAGGTGCTTGGTGCGCGAGCCGTGGATGACGATGGTCGGCGGGTTCGTGCCGCCCGGATGCGCGTAGCGCAGCTTGGGCGCATGGCCGCGCACGAGCGGCGGCTGGTAGCCCTCGTAGGCGGCTTCCACGGCCTTGTTGAGTTCGGACGAATTGAACTGGCGCGTCGCCGAAGCATGAGCGCGGTCGATCGCCTTCATGAGCTCGCGCAGTCCCGAACCATGCTTGGCCGAGATGAAGACGCGCTCGGCCCAGGCGACGAAATCCAGGCGCCGCTCCAGCGATTTCTCGCACTGTTCGCGCGAGTACTGGGTCTGGTTGTCCCATTTGTTGGCGACGACGACGAGCGCGCGCGACTCATTGAGAACGTGGCCGATCAGGGTCGCGTCCTGGTCCGACACGCCTTCGCCCGCATCGAGCATCATCACCACGACCTGGGCCGCGGCGATCGACTGCAGGGTCTTGATGACGCTGAATTTTTCGACCACTTCTTCAACGCGTGCGCGGCGCCGCACGCCGGCCGTGTCAATCAGGGTGTATTTTTTGCCATCGCGCACGATGGGCACACGGATGGAGTCGCGCGTGGTTCCGGCGATGTCGGACACGACGAGGCGATCTTCGCCGAGCAGGCGATTGATCAGCGTCGACTTGCCGACATTCGGCCGCCCCACGATGGCGACGCGAATGCCCAGATCCGCATCGGACGCGTCATCCGCTTCCTCATCGGCGGGTAGCAGCGGCTCGATCTCTTCGATCAGGTCATCCACACCTCGCCCGTGCGACGCCGCCAACGGCACCAGCGTGCTCAGGCCCAGCGCGGCGAAGTCAGCCATGCTGTTGAGCTCGTCGAGCCCGTCGGTCTTGTTGACGCCGACGATGATGGGCTTGCCGTGCTTGCGCAGGTCAGCCAGGATCTCGCGATCCAGCGCCATGAGGCCAGCGCGCGCGTCGGTCACGAACACGACGACGGCGGCTTCGCCGACAGCCAGTTGCACCTGCTTCGCAGTCAGCCCGTCGATGCCGTCGTCTTCACCGGACAACCCGCCGGTGTCCACGACCACGAAGGGACGCCCGCCGAGCCGGCAGATGCCGTAGTGGCGGTCGCGGGTCAGGCCGGGCTGGTCGGCGACGAGCGCATCGCGCGTACGCGTGAGCACATTGAACAATGTCGACTTTCCGACATTGGGACGACCAACCAGAGCAACGACGGGCAACATGCGCGGAACCTGCTGAGTCGGGCGCTGCAACCGTGCGGCACCCGGTGGAAGAGAACAGTCGGTGCATCGCCCGAACGCGGGAATGCACCGCTGTCAGCCGGACCTGCTACCTCGGCGGCCGCACACGGATGAACCGGGCAACCGCTGGAACATTGCTGCACCGGCGCCGCAGCCGCGGCGCCAGCTTGAACAGATCGTTGAGGAAAGAATTGAAACCCTCTCTCGATCGAATGACGCAAGCGGAGCAGGCCGGCGTTCTACCAGGCTCGATCGTTTACCCGATCAAGCTTCGCGCGATCCTTCCATGGATCGCACCGGCAGGCCGTTCTCGACAGCCTGCCGGTCAGAGCTGGGCGCGGTAAGCGCCGAGTTCACCCTTCACGTCGACCACGTAGACCGTGTCGCCGATCACAACCGGCGTGGCGCGGATGGCATTCTTGGAAAGGCGCTCGCGCGCGGCTTCCTTGCCGTCGGAGATCGCGAGCCAGTGCACGTAGCCTTCGAGGTCGCCGACGATGACGTAGTCGCCCTGCACCGCCGGACCGCTGAGCCAGCGGTACTGCAGCGCATCCTGCTTCCACATCGACGCACCGCTGGTGCGGTCCAGCGCCCACACCTGGGACTGGTCGTCGACGGCATAGACCTGACTCGCCGAAACGTCCACATTGGTATAGCTGGACAATTGCCGATTCCAGATCTGGCGGCCGCTGGCCAGGTGCAATGCCACGACCTGACCGTGGTAGGCGGCGGCGTAGATCACATCACCGTCGATCTTCAGATCGCCGTCGATGTCGTTGAGACGCTCGACTTCGGTACGCCCTTCGACGGTCGCCAGCGTCTGCTCCCACGCCGACGCGCCGTCGCTGGCGCGCAGCGCCATGACCTTGCCGGCGTCGGTCGCGTTGATCACAAGATCGCCCGCCACGCGCGGACTCGCACTACCGCGCAGCGACAGGAGCGGCACGGTGGCGCGGTCGTTGACCCAGCGCTGCTTGCCGTCGTTCGTGTCGAACGCGAAGACGCGGCCGTCGTTGCTGCGTACGAAGACCAGGCTGCCGTCGATGGCCGGCGCGCTGACCACTTCCGCGCTGACCCGCGCGCGCCAGCGTTCGCCGCCATTGGCGGCATCCAGCGCGAGCACATCACCATCCATGCCGCCGACGACGAGCAGGCCCTCACCCACGCCAGGTCCGCCGGCCAGCTTCAGTTTGACGTCACGATTCCAGCGCACCTTGCCACTGGCCGCATCGATCGCCGTGACTTCGCCGTCGACGCCGAGGGTATAGAGCGTGCCGTCGCGCAGTGCCGGCGTGATGCGTATGCCGGACTTCGCCGCGCCTTTGCCGATACCACGGCTCCAGATTTCCTTGACCGCGAGGGTCGGCGCCAGATCGACAAGTTCCTTCGGCTGGGTGATGTTTTCGCGCTTGGTCGAATTGCCCTTGAACCAGCCGCAACCACCCAGCAGCGCGAGTGTGGCCAGGCCGCTCAGCAGGTAGATCGACTTCTTCATGAGCTCTGCTTCTCCGCGGCGGCCGGGGCCGGCGTGGCGGCGGTGCTGCTGCCGATGTCGTCGCGCTTCATCTCCAGCGCCTGGCGATTCGGAGCCGAGCTATCCAGGGCGTCGAGCGATTCCTGATAGGCCATGCGCGCTTCGTCGCGCTTGCCCTGTGAAAGAAGAATGTCGCCGCGCAATTCGGCGATGGCCGAGGCGTAGCCTTCAACCGGAAGGCTGCCGATGAGACTCAGTGCTTCGGCAGCCTTGTCGGCACCGAGTTTGACGCGCGCGAGGTTCTGGCCGGCAAGGCTCTTGATCGTGTCGTCGCCGGCGTGGTCGTAGGCCCACTGCAGCGACTGTTCGGCCGTGGCCATGTCCTTGCGCACGATCGCGCCTTCCGCCCAGCGCATGGCCGCCAGTGCGGCGTAGGCACTGTCGGCGTGCTCTTTCTGTATGCGGTCGAGGGTCGCCTTGGCGGCTTCATCGTTCTTCGCGCCGACCGCGGCGCCGAAACTCAGGAATTCCCCGGCGGCGAGTGCTTTCTGCCGTGCCTGGTGCCCCTGCCACTGGAAGTAGCCGAAGATGACCAGCAGGCCCAACCCGATGCCTACGAAGATGGAGGCAACGTTGTCGCGCATCCACTTGCGCACGAGTTCGCTTTGTTCGTGTTCGTCGAGGTGATCGAAAGCCATGTCGTAATCCATGTTGCGCTTGCCACAGCGAGCAGGCGGTTTTCAAGAGGTGTGTCGGCGCACCACGCCAGCGGCAGCAAGGGCCGACACACAGCGGCTGCCGCTACACGGCATCGGACAGGATGCCGGCGCGCGGGGCGCCGTAGAGTAACAGGAAGCACACGCGGTGCACCCGGTGTGCCTACCGCGCTGCGACTGCGATTCAGTTATCGCCGGCGCCGCCGGGATTGGTCGCAACGCCAGCGATGAGTTTGAGGTGCGCTACGGCGGCACGCCGGTACGGAGCCAGGTCGACAGCCTTGCCATCGACCTGCAGTTGCGCATTGGTCGAGTTGCCCAGACGCACGGTAACCGGCTGGCCGACCGTATAGGTCTTGCTGCTGCCGGCGGCCAGCAGACCGAATTCGACGCGCTGGCCGTCCGCACCGATCAGCTCGACCCAGCTCGCCTCCTTCAGACGCAAGTTGATTTCGTAGCTGCCGGCCGGGACAGCAGACACCGCTTCGGGCGCTGCCTCGTGCTTGATCGCCGGCACCATCGACGCCATCAGCGGCAGCTCGGCAGGCGCCGCGGAAGCCGACGGAGCGGGCACCACCGGAACGGACTGCGCGATCGAGGGCCCATCCGTACCGGTAGCTGTCGTCATCGACGCCGGCTGTTGCAGCGCTTCCAGCGGCAGGGACTGCTCCAGCGAAGATACGCGAGCCAAGTTCTGGTCGAGACCGCCATGGGTCGCGAGCCAGACCGCCGGCGCGACGATGAGGCCAGTCAGTATGACGTAGACGGTCGGTACCGAATAGCGCTGGAACAGGTAGCGCGAGTGAGAGATGCGTCCCGTCGCGACCAGAGTCGGCGGCGCAGCGTTGCGCTCGCGCACATGGGTATCCACGGCCTGCAGCGGAATATCGAGCAGACGCGCGTAGCTGGACAGATACCCGCGCACATAGACGTCGTGTTCGATGCGCGAGAAATCATCCTTCTCGAGCATGGTCACGACACGCTTCGGCAGGCGCATTCGGGCGCAGACATCCTCCAGACTCCAGCCGCGCCGCTCGCGGGCGGCCCGCAGGCGATGGCCCAAGCCAGGTTCAGGCTGTGCCTCCGGAGGCAGGACGAACAGCTCACGCCCCGTGTCGGCGACCACAGGGGCCGGATTCGTGGAAGCGTCCATGTCGGGTGCTTCGGCGTTGTCCATGGCCGCTGCGGTGTGATTGTCGTCGTGTGGGTTGGTCATCGTCTGCGCTGCGGAGGCGAGTTCGAGGGGAATCGGATCATTGAACAGGGGAATAGCGGAATTCGTCGCTGGCGCCGCCGCAACGTCGACGCCAGAGTGCGAACGTTTTTGCCTGTATTTCATGACGGAGTGCTCGGTTCCAGCTTCTGCCGCTGAGGCGAATCCGGAAATTCAGTACGCAGACGGCGCGCATATTCGTTGGCTTCGCGAGTGTTGCCAAGGCCGTTTTCAATGCTGTGTCCGAGCAGCAGGGCATCCGGGTTGGCTACACCG
>JAAFHE010000256.1 GCA_013298265.1 Lysobacterales bacterium
ACCTACTCCCGCACGCGCTTCGAACCGCGACCGTGGACGCCGCTGCTGGCGGCGCTGCGGGCGGCGTTGCGCGAGTGCTGCGCGCAGGATTTCAACAGCGTGCTGTGCAATCTCTATCGCGACGGACGTGACAGCATGGGCTGGCACAGCGACGACGAGGCCGAACTCGGCGCCGAGCCGACGATTGCGTCGCTGAGCTTCGGTGCGACGCGGCGCTTCCGCCTGCGCCACAAGCGCGATCCTGCGCTGCGTCGGGAACTGGATCTGCCGGCCGGCAGCCTGCTGGTGATGTCGGGCGCGACCCAACGCAACTATCGCCACGATCTGCCGCGCGCGCTGCGCGTTACCGGTCCGCGCCTCAACTTGACCTTTCGATACGTCGCTGTGGGGCGAGAAACGAAAGACGGGAAGTGAGAAGCGAGTGAGCGCCGCTGCAGCGTTTCGCGTCACTGCCTGCTCACCGGTTTCTCATTTCTCTCCACGCACCGTTGATCGCTATGCCCGCAGCATGCAGGCCACGCCGGCGATCGTCAGCGCGACGCCCAGCACTTTGCGCCGGGTCAGCGCTTCGTGCAGGAACACCGCGGCGAGAATCACGATGAAGATGGACGTGGTTTCGTTGAGGATCGCCGCGACCGACGCGCTGGTGTACTTGTATCCGCCGAGCCACAGCAGCATCGACAGGTACTGCCCGACCAGCGCGCCGATCAGCACGATCGGCCAGCGGATCTGCGCGCGTTCGGCGCGGCCCGGCCAGGGCAGCTCGCGCTTCAGCGCGAATATCAGCAACAGACCGCCGACACCGCCGGCCATGCGCAGCGCGACCATCCAGATCAGCGGCTGGGTTTCCAGCACGCGCTTGACCAGCACGATGGCCACGGCCATCAGCGCGATTGCGCCGACACCGAGCAGCAGTCCGCGGCGCAGGTCGCGACGCTCGGCGGGTGCACCGGACGAGCGCGCGCTGACCACGAGCACGCCACTGGTCACCAGTGCGAAACCGAGCAGCTGCAACGGGCCCAGGCGCTCGCCGAGGAACAGGAACGACAGCAGGATAACGAACGGGCTATAGAAATTGCCGAGGATGCCCATGCGTCCCGCGCCGAGGCGATTGAGCGCGGTCAGGTACATACTGTCCGCAACGGCGATGCCGAGCATGCCCGACAGCAGCGTGATCGCGAGCTCCGCCGCGCTCAATTGCGGTGGCGGTCCGCCGAAGATTGCGAGGCTCGGCAGCAGAAAGCCGAGCACCAGCAGACTTTTCATAAGGTTCAGACGCACCGGGGCGATCGTTTCGCCGAGGCGTTTGTAGATAATCACGCCGGCCGACCAGGCCAATGCACTCAAGATCGCCAGCGCCTCACCCAGCCCCATGCACCTACGTCCCGAATGCCGCCGCGGCCAAGCGGACGATTATCGCCGAGCCCGCACATGAATGACCGTTCGGCATCACTCAAGGAACGCGTCGGCTTCGTCATCGCGCTCGCGCGGCGCCTGCACGAATACGGCACGGCGGCGCCGCGCCTGGAAGAAGCGATCGGCAAGGTCAGTGCGCGTCTGGGACTGGTCTGCGACGTACTGTCGACGCCGACTTCGATCGTGCTGTCGTTCGCCGAGCAGAACCATGAGCTGGATTCGGTGGCCGATTTCACCCAGGTCATCCGTCTGGCGCCCGGTGAAGTGAACCTGAGCAGGCTCTGCGCAGTGGACGAGATCGCCGACCGCGTCATCGACGGCAGCCTCGATCTGCAGAAAGGGTATCGCCATTTGCTTGAGCTCGGCCGGCCGCCGAGCCGTCGCACGCGCTGGCTCACGGTGCTGAGCTTCGGCGTGGCTTCGGCCAGCGTCGCGACCCTGCTCAAGGCTTCGTGGATGGATCTGGTTGTCGTCGCGCTGCTCGGCTGGCTCATCGGCTTGCTGGCGCTCGGCGCGGAGCGTCGGCCGCGGCTGTCCAACAGCTTCGAGGCGATGTCGGCGCTGCTGGTCACGCTGATCGCGACCCTGTTCAGTGCCTACGTCGCGCCGTTGACCTTGAATGCGGTCGTGCTCGCGAGCCTCATTGTGCTGCTGCCGGGGATGACCCTGACCACGGCGGTGCGTGAACTGTCGAGCCAGCATCTGGTTTCCGGCGTCGCGCGCATGGCCGGCGCGACGGCGACGCTGCTCAAGCTGACCTTCGGCGCGGTCGCCGCGACCCAGCTTTGCCGCGTGCTCGGCGTTGTGCCGGCGGCCGAGATACCGCTGCCGGTGCCGCTGTGGGTGGAGTGGGTCGGACTGGTGGCTGGCGCGCTGTCGTTCACCGTGCTGTTCCGCAGCGCGCCGCGCGATGGGCTGATCGTGGTCGGTTCGGTGATGTTCGGCTACGCGCTCACGCGGCTCGGCGGCGCGCAGTTCGGACCCGAGTTCGGCGTGTTCATCGCCGGGCTCGGCGTCGGCGCCGTCAGCAATCTCTACGCGACCTGGCGCCAGCGGCCCGGTGCGGTCATCCGCGAGCCCGGCATCATTCTGCTGGTTCCCGGCAGCGTAGGCTTCAAGAGCCTGTCGTTCGTGTTCGAGCGCGATGTGTTTCTCGGCGTCGACACCGCGTTCTCGCTGATCACGATCCTCGTGTCGCTGGTCGCAGGCCTGCTGTTCGGTGACCTGCTGGTGCCTCCGCGACGCAGCTTGTAGCAGCCTGCGATCGAGAGATTGGCTTTGCCCTTTGCCGGGGCGTCAGCCGATGCGCAGGTCCGCCTCGCGCATACCGGCCTGAAGCGCGGCGACGAACCAGCGTGGCTGCTTGCCGCGGCCGGTCCAGGTCTGGTTCGGCACGAGCGGATTGCGGTACTTGGGTTTCACCGTGGGCTCGCGCGTCGGAAGGTGGCCAAACAGTTCCTCGATCGTGAAGCCTTCCTCGCGCGCGATGCCGATCAGACGGGTACGGACCTCGGCCGCGCGTTCACGCTGCATTTCCTGCTGGCGCTGGTTGGCCTGGACGATGAGGTCGGCCAACTGCTGGGAACTGAGAGAGTCGAGATTGAGGTCGATGGCCATGTTGTCCTTGTGCCCTTGCTGCCGAGACGACGGCACGGTTCCGCCGTCGTGGCGGGATGCGCGAGCCTCGGAGTTGATCCCTGAAGCGCGATTTTGTGCCAAAAAGGATTTCTAGCGCAAAGTATTCCCTCGCTCGCCGAGCTGGCCGCCGCGGTGGCGCCGCTCCGGACCGGCTGCCTTAAATCCGCTATACCGGATACTATGGGCCTCGTTGTGGGGTGGGGCGCGTGGGTTTCTCTACGTCTCAGGGGTGAGCAGTGGGTCTGCTGGACGATCTCGAACAGGAAGCACAGCGACGCAAGGCGGGCGCTGACGACCAGGATCGCGCGAAACAGGAGCGCGAAGCGGTCTATCGCACCCAGCTTGAGCCGGGCATGGCGGCGTTGCACGAATACCTGTCCAAGCTCACCCAGAATCTGAGCTTCATCAAGCCCCGAAAGACCTTCCGCTATCCGCTCGCCGGCTACGGCGATCTGGCGCTGCAGGTCGAGCACGAATACGACTTGAAGATCACGAGCCAGCCGGCCTCCAAGGAGATCAGGCTGTCGTTTCCGTGCCCGATCGTGACAGACGAGTGTCCCAGCGTCGAAATACTCGGTTCGACCAAGGTCAAGTCCGTCGCCGGCGTCTTCCAGCGCTTCCACCTCGGCGGCGTGACCGTCACCAAGAAAGATGCGAACGGTGAAGTGCTCGCGGCGACCGTCAAGGCGCGCGGCCGTATCGTGCTCGCGGCCGTATTCAGTGCTGACGCGGATTCCGGTGTGGTGCGCATGCAATTCAGCAACTTCGACCAGATGGGCGGACAGCAGACCAAGACGGTCACCGGCGAGCAATTCAACGAATCGCTGTACGACGAGATCGGCCGCTACATCGCACGCGAGCAGAACAGCCTGTTTCGTGAGGCGTTGCCCGACGACTACCGCAAGCAGTTGCGCACGAAGGTGCAGCAGGAAGAGCTCAAGCGCCGCTGGGAAACCCAGATGTCGCAGCGTCAGCGCGAGGAGCTGGCCGAGATGGAGCGCCCGCAGGGCCTCGCCGGCAAGCTGACCAAGGTCGTCGATCAGGTCAAGGGCGGCTCGTTCTTCGACAAGCTGCGCGGGCTGGTCAAGAAGGACAAGTAGGCACCCGCGCTGCGTGCCGGCCCGGGGAAGCGGCCGCATGTTTCGGCAATCGCGTCGGAACGCATAGAATCACGGACTTTTCCGCCTGCAGTCCGTCGCCATGCGCCTGAGCACGTTTCATCTCGCCACCGTCAAGGAAGTCCCCGCCGACGCCGAAATCGTCAGCCACCAGCTGATGCTGCGTGCTGGCATGATCCGCAAGCTCGCGGCCGGCCTGTACACCTGGAGTCCGCTGGGGCTGCGCGTGCTGCGCAAGGTGGAAGGCATAGTGCGCGACGAAATGAATCGCGCCGGCGCGATCGAAGTGCTGATGCCGGCGGTGCAGCCGCGTGATCTGTGGGACGAAACCGGGCGCTGGGAGAAGTTCGGCGGCCAGCTCCTCAAGATCAAGGACCGCAAGGACGCCGAATACTGCTTCGGCCCCACCCACGAGGAAGTCATCACTGACTTCGCCCGTGCCGAGCTGCACAGCTACAAGCAGCTGCCGCTGAATTTTTACCAGATCCAGACCAAGTTCCGCGATGAGATCCGGCCTCGCTTCGGCGTCATGCGCGCGCGCGAATTCCTCATGAAGGATTCGTACTCCTTCCATTTGAGCGCGGAGTGCCTGGAACGCGAGTACTGGAACATGTACGAGACCTACGGCCGCATCTTCACGCGTCTGGGGTTGCAGTTCCGCGCCGTGCAGGCCGATGCGGGCGCCATTGGCGGAAACGTCACGCACGAGTTTCATGTACTGGCTGATTCGGGCGAGGATGCGATCGCCTTCAGTGATGGCTCCGACTATGCGGCGAACGTCGAGAAGGCCGAAGCGCTCGCGCCAACACAGACAAGACCCGCTGCCGTCGCGACGCTGGAGCGCGTCGCAACGCCGACGCAGAAGACCATCGACGACGTATCGGCGTTCCTCGCGGTAGCCCCCGAGGCCTGCGTCAAGACCATCCTCGTGCGCGGCTTCGACGGCCTCGTCGCCCTATGTGTGCGCGGCGACCACGAGGTCAACGAGATCAAGGCCGGCAAGCTGGCCGAACTGGCCGGCGAGTCGACGCTCGCCGACGAGACCGAGATCGTCAAGGCGCTTGGATGCAAGCCCGGCTTCATCGGCCCGGTCGGGCTGCCGACGTCGATTCCGGTCATCGTCGACCGCAGCGCTGCCGTACTCGCGGACTTTGTCTGCGGGGGCAACCAGGACGGCACGCACTATCGCGGCGCCAATTGGGAACGTGATGCGCAGATCACGCGTGTGGCGGACCTGCGCAAGGTTGTCGACGGCGATCTGTCGCCGGACGGTCAGGGCGTGATCCGTATCGCGCGTGGTATCGAAGTCGGTCATGTCTTCCAGCTCGGCCAGAAATACGCCGAGGCGATGAAGGCCTCGGTGGTCGACCAGGGCGGCAAGAGTCAGCCCATGAGCATGGGCTGCTACGGCATCGGCGTCAGCCGCATCGTCGCTGCCGCGATCGAGCAGAACTTCGACGCCGCCGGCATCATCTGGCCCGAGCCGATGGCGCCGTGGCGCGTCGCGCTGTGCCTGATCAATCCGAGGAACGACGCAAACGTGGCGGCGGTCGCCGATGCGTTGTACGCCGAACTTGGCGCGCGCGGCATCGAGGTGGTGCTCGACGACCGCGGCCTGCGCCCGGGCGGTATGTTCGCCGACATGGAACTCATCGGCATTCCGCATCGCGTCGTGATCAGCGAGCGGGGTGTGGCCGCCGGCACGTTCGAATATCGCGCGCGGCGCGAGTCCGAAAGCCGCCAGCTCAGCCGGGACGAGGTGCTGGCGCTGTTCGCCTGAAACGGCATGTGCGCGGTGCGATGCGCGAAACGGCGCATCGCACCGGCGGTTCCGTCGAGATGTCCCCTAAGGAACCTCTGAGACAAGGCGGAACGAGTCTTTGCTTCTGGAGCCCCCTTGAGTCAAGGGGGTGAAGGGTGGTCGCTCAGAACCGCAGGTTCTGACCACGCTGAACGCCCATCGGGCCGGAACGGCCAAATGCCTGCGCAGCAGGCGGTTGGCGTGGTTGTGGAGAT
>JAAFHE010000258.1 GCA_013298265.1 Lysobacterales bacterium
GATGTGGTCACGCGTCGCGCGCGCGGCGCCCTTGATATCGACCTGGCCGCTGGCGCCCCGGAACACGACCTTGCCGTTGTGCATGACCTCGACGGCCTGGTCGGCGATGCCATAGCGCTCCTGGTTGACGTGCATCTGGCGCGTGAACTGGGCGGCCAGCTCGTCCGACATAGCGCCGGCAGCGAACGGAATCCACACCAGCAGGCTGAACAGTGCAATGCGACGATCACTGAACACGCAGGCTTTCTCCAATGGTTGCAGGGCGCGGACGGCGTGACTGAGTGGTCCACCGGTCGCGTATTGCGTGGCCGAAAGACCATCCGGCGCCGGATATTTCCGCCGAGTACGCCGGACCGCATGGCGGATCGGTGCGGGTCTCGATTCAGCACGACGCTGGCGCAGTGTCCGAATCTAGCAGGCTGTCGAGAAACCCGTGACATTGACGATTGTCTGAGTGCGCAAACTGCCGAGCAGATCGTGATCGTCGCCACTGTCGACAATCACGCGGTCATAGCGTGACAGCAGCGCGCGCTGGTAGCGGTCCGCTGCGCCGTTCCCGCCCACCGGCATCGCGGCCAATTGCATGGTGATCGTCCATGGTTGTTTGCCTCGCAGCTCAACCAGCTCCGCCGCCGCCAAGTGCTCGACATGCACAATGTCGGGACGGAAGTGCGCTAGCGCCCCGGCGACCGCCTCGCGCAGGCCTGTATGCGCGTGGCTCGCAAGCCGTGCAAGCACGGGGTCAGCTATGGACGGATCCTCCTTCGGCCGACCGCCGATCAGGCGTATCGCGTGGCAGCAGGAAAGCTCGCGCCAGCTATCGGCAGGATAGCGTTCGCCCTCATCACTCAGCAGAACGATTTCGAAATCCACGGAAATTGAGGCTATCAACGCCAAGCGGCGACGCGCGTCGCGGTGGACACTGGGTAGCAATGCGAACGGGGTGATCCAGAGCAGACGGGGGCGTTGGCCGCGTCGCGCCCCAGGCCGATGTGCCGGGATCGTGACATAGCCCTCGGCGAGTGCGGGCAGACGCGGCGTGCGAGCTGCGCGCAAGCGCGACGCAAACAGCGAGGGCAGGGGGGACAATGCAGCCATCTCGCGCTGGCTGCTAGCGGGTTGCCGGCATACGTGGGCAACGATTTCAGTCGGCGTCGCACCGGCCAGCGCTTGCCGCGATTCCAGCCAGCACTGATTGCGGCGCACGACCCGTTCAACCTCGTCGGGCGCGAATCGGCTTATCGTCGCGCGGTGCATATGGGTGGCCAGGGACGAGGGACAGAACACAACGCGCAAGCCCTGTCGCCACGCACTGACGCCCCAGTCGACGTCTTCCAGATAAAACGGCTGGTAGCAGCGGCTGTTGCGCAACGTTCGGCGCAAGGCCGCGGTGCGAAACAGGCTCGCGCCACCGCCGGCATAAAGATGTTCGACGACGCCATCGAGTGGATCGGGTTCGCAGTCGTAGGGTTGAGGCATATGCTCGTGTACCGACCATCCGGTGAGTCCGGTTTCCTCCGCGCGGCGCTGGCGGTCGTGAAATTCGATCCGGCTGGCGATAGCAAATATGCCGTCGTCTCGCAACGGCAGCACCTGGGCGAGCGCATCGGGCCGCAGACGCATATCGCTATTGAGCAAGTAGACCCAGTCGTCGTCCAGCCCGCGCATTCCGGCCTCTACCGCGCCGTGGAAGCCGAGCGCTCGCGCGACGAATCGCCAGTTCACATCGGAATGGGCCTGCACCAGCTTGTGATAGTCACGACGGGGGGCACCATTCACGAGTACGTGGATGCGCACCGGCTCGCTTACTGCGTTTACCGCCACCCGCAACGCTGCCAGGGTGTCCGCGAGAATGTCGGGTGTGCCCGATTCGGGAATCAGTATCGCCAGACCCGGCTTCCAGGGCGCGATTCGCCGAGCACGGACTGGCGAGGGTGGCAAGCAGGCCGCCAGCCAATCAGCCGCGTGCAGGGTGAGCCAGAACGGCAGCAGGCGTAGTGCCTGGCGCCAGCGCTTCGCAGCCATGCTCATGCGCCGGCGGCGTACAGGGCGATACCAAGCAAGCGGTCATCGCTACCATCGGAATCGCTGGGCCGGAACGGGTGCGCCACCTCCAGCCGGTAAACCAGAGGGCCACGATGGCCGGCTGGCTGCGGCAACACGATGTCGAACTCAATCGCCTGATGGCCATGCTGGTGGACGTGCAGGGGTTCGGCGCCCTGGATCGATACGGTAAGGCGGTTGCCGCTGCCATCGGCTGCGGAAGGTAATTTTCCGCGCAGCCGCGGGCGGCGCGGCCAACGCGCGGGCGCCAGTGCCAGGACAGCTTGTGGGCGACTCCACACGGCGCCATCCTCGCAGGCGTGCCAGCCCGACAATAGGCCCGCTGCTCCACCATCGGCTGCGCGGATCCGCGAGGGCAATGGCTGCGGCAACTGCGCGCGTTTGTAAGGGCAGGTTCGGCAGTGGCTGTCGGCTGCGATTACGAACTGCTGCCGGAATGCTCGATACACAGGTCCGCTCCAGATGTCGCGCAACGTCGTGTGAGCGTCCAGGCGGCCGAGTTCAATCTGGTCACGCACCTCGCAAGTGACCACACGCCCATCGGCCAGAATGTGCACGGTTTCCCAGGGGTCCTGGTCACAATCATGCAATCGTGCTGCGCCTAGCAGCGGCCAAGGGTGATGCCGCGGTACCGCGGTCAGCGGCAAGCGCGGTCCAAGCTCCGGCGTCGATACGGAAATGGTGACATCGGGTACATCACGGCGACAGTCGTCGACTCCCGTTCGCAACGCCGCGACAAAGTCGTCGCGCAGACGGCCCTGTTGGTCGAGTTCGTCCTCGAAGCGTTCGGGGATCGGGTCGCGCCGGATTACCGGATGCACGGCCACATGTGTCAGGCCGAGGTCGCGCGCATACGCTAAAACGGCCGGCAACTGCGACAGATTGCGTGCCATCGCGACGAAGGCGAAATCGACGACCAACGGTCGCGGGCGGCGCTGTCGCGCCAATTCGACGACGCGTTCGATCCGTTGCCGCATCGCATCCAGCGACGAGAAACGGTAGATCTGCTGGAACTGTTCGGCATCCAGTGTATGCAACGAAATCGTCAGCCGGGTAAGTCCGCTGGCCACCAGCGGCTCCAGCTTGTGTTCCGGCAACGCCGCCAAAGCAGTGACCAATTCCACCTCGGCGCCGCGCTGGGAAGCCAGCGCACACGCTTCGACCAAATGCGGATAGTGCGACGACTCGCCCGAATAGTTCAGCCGTATTACCTGGGGCTGATGCAGTTCGGCAATGAGGCGGCTATACAAGTCGAAATCGAGATGCTGACCTCTGCCGCGCAACAGCGCGCGCGAGCAAAAGACGCAGTCGAACGGGCAGCGCGAGGTGAGCTCGATCCACAGGATGGACGGTGTCGACCGGGTTCGCTCGGTGATCAACGCGTCGGCGTGGGAGCACACGGTGCCTACGGACATCTTCATCATGCGAGGGTACCCGCAGGGTGGGCTCCAGCTTCGGCGAAACCGATTCTGTCGGATTGGTAGCGGAGCATCGGTGGCTGGGTGTTGCCTGGCAATCGGGTGTTGAGTACAGGAAACACAAACGCCCTTTTCGGACAGTCTGGCGAGCAGGCGGCAGTCTCACAGTCGCTGGCTCGGGTCGGACATCCACGATGGGATTCCGATGCCTCCGGGCCGCGCAGCGTCCCGTCCAGACGAAAACCGGTAGACCCATCAAGCCCCGCCAGGGAAACAACGGTGGCTGCATTCGCTAGAGCAGCACTAGGGAACCTCTGAACAAGTCCTGGCACAGTCGCTTTTGTAGTCAGCACCAGATCTCCACAACCCCGCCAAACGCCTGCTGCGCAGGCATTTGGCCGCCCCCTTGACTCAAGGGGGCTCCAGAATCAAAAACAGATATCGACTTGTTCAGAGGTTCCCTAGCCATAAGGCCAGGCCCGATAGCACACGAGATCACGCAGGCAGATATCGGCATGGATACAAACGGATTCTTGAACGTCGAATCCCTGGTCCAGCTTTCTTCCGGATTCGCGTGAGGCCAAGCGTTCGCTCAGGCCACGAGGGAGTTCGCGGCACCGATGAAGTGTAGTCAGTTCCGCGAAGCCTGGGGAGTAAGAACCGGTTACGCGTCGGTAACGCTTCAATAGCGCGTCATTCCCGCCTGCCAACATCGCATCATCGCTACACAGGTTTCCAATGTGCACTGTCTCAAACGGCTTGGCATGCTCCGACTTCGTCTGGAAGAGATGTCGGAAGAATCCGAATTGTCGGTGTCCCAATCTCGAGCCCGCATCAATATGACCACTGGTACATGCGCGACCCGCGCCGCGTTACCACACTGCCTGAAATAGCGGGTTCCTATACCTATGCCAATTCTTGCAACGCTCGCTGCCAACCGCTTCCTGCTGCTCCGCCGCATGATCATCGGTGTTCTTGCCGGCCTGCTGATCTTCTATCACTTGACTGTGCTCTACGACCTCTATCTTGGTGTCGGCAACCATGAGGGGCTTTACGACAGGACAGCAAACGGAACGCCGAAGTCCTACGAATACCTCCAGTCGGCGCTGCGTCTGATCATCATCGTCGGACTGACGCTGGTGGTGTGCGGTTTCCGCCGTGCGTTATGGGTGATGTGGGCGGGCATCAGCGTACTGGTCGCAACCCACTACTGGGCGCATTTTGGTGATATCCCCGTCGCCTTTGTTGAAGGGCGTCATCCGCTTTCCTACCTGAAGGGCTTTATTTTTCCGACGGTCATCACGCTGTTGACGCTGCTGCCATCCCGTCCAGGCGGCCATCGGTGATCCGGCGGCAATTGCATCAGGTCGGCCTGGTCGGTCCCGACGCCGGCAAAATTCTGGATCGAAATTTGGGAGAAATTCGGGACACCCACAAAGCTCACGACGAAATTCGGGACACCCACAAAGCTCATGATGCGAATAGGCAGGTTCTTGGGGTCGTCGGGAGACGCATAGCGTTGTAACTACGTGCGCTGGGAAGCTCAGGACACCCTACTGGAAGAATCGGCATTGTGGGTGTCCTGATCTCCTGCTCGTTTCCTGATCTCCTGATCTCCTGATCTCGCTACTCGAAACTGTTTGCGAACACACGATCTTCGACGCCAACGCCGTTGCCCGACAGTACGAATTCGCTCGCGCGGGGGGCTGTGGCGAGAACGCTGAAGACCTGCTGCACGGGGCCGACGGCAGCCGGTGCGAAGCGGTAGTTCAACGTGCAGCTGGACTGGGCTGCGATGGTGAAGGGCAGCGAGTTGCTGCAACTGCCCTGATCCGTGCGCACGAACGGCGGCAATGCGGACGACAAGGTAGTGACGTCCAGCGCGGTGTTTCCGGAATTGGCCAGGTTGATCTGCACGCTGCGGTGCTCGCCGACAATTACGTTGCCGAGGTCGATCGTGCCGGGGCTTACCGAGAAGCTGTTGAAGACGAAGTCCGCCAGCACCGTGCACGGTGCGGTGATCGGTGCCGTGTTGAAGGTGTTGCCTTTCAGCGTGCCGCCGCAGCCGGTGACGCGGGCGGTGTGGTTGGCATTCGGCGTCACGCTGAATTGCGTGCTGCTGCCATGGGCGATGGTCTGCACCGTATCGGGGCTGATGCTGCCGTTGGGGCCGGCGTGGGGCGTCACCGCGTAGCTGGGCACCGTCGCTGTCACCGTGGTGCTGGCCGACCCGCCGCAGCCGTCGGTTACCGTCAACGTGATCGTCGTTGAACCTGATCGTCCTGGCGCCGGCGTCACGGTAATTGTGCGCAGGCCGCTGCCGTCGGATTGCACCACGATGCCTGACTGCGGGATCAGCGCGGTGTCGGCGGACAGCGCCGTCAGACCCAGCGCGGCCAGCGGTGTTTCGGCATCACCTACGGTCACTGAAAATGGCGTCGGGCCGAGCACGGTCACCGGCGACGCGGATGTGCCGATCGTCGGCGCGGTGTTCGCCTGGCCGGCGTCGACCTGGGCCCACGCCTGCGCAGACGTCGCGCCGCGCGCGTGGCGCAGCCCGTCCAGCGCAAACGCCGGGCTGACGCCGCCCTGGTCGCGCGAGGCCAGATAGATATTCCGAACCGTGTCGTTATCGAACAGGATGTCGTTGCCGCGCGCA
>JAAFHE010000257.1 GCA_013298265.1 Lysobacterales bacterium
CTTGAACGATTCCCCATTCCCGACTCCCCATTCCCGGAGGTCCCGCTACAGCGGGACCTCCCGCAGCATGATCGGCGCGGGGTTCACGCCGTCGCGCAACGCTTCGGTCCTGGCATCCCATTTCCAGCCGATGCGGATAAAAACGTCGGGCGCGACGGTTGTCGGTTCGCTCAGGCCGGCGATGGCCGTCTCATGTGCCCCGACGCGGGGGCATGGCGGCCATCGGCCGACTGGTGCGCGCGCCTGGCGCGGCCGGCACCGAGGCCGTTCTGCACGCCGATCAAGGGTCTGGCCGTGCGGGCATCGCGCCGGCGCGGGGTCGGACTCACCGCCGCCAACCGAGCGTTGCCGTCGGCGCGGACAGGCCTGCCGAGCGCGACGCCCTGGCGCGAGTTCGCGCGCCTGGCCGCCGTGATCCTGCGCAGCACGGCCGGTTCCGGTACGCCGTGATGGCCCGCCTGTGATGCCCATTTCCCACGAAGCAACAACGCCACACTTGCCGCGCCGCGCCGATTGCGCATAAGTTCTGCCCTTGGCGGTTCGTACCGGCGCGCCAGCCGCGCACGCAGCGGGAACGCACGCGGTTGAAGCGGGGTGCGGACGAGCCGGTAGGGAGGGGGGAGCATGGCGCACGAGGGCAGTCTGGTCTGTGTGGGCCTGGGCATGACGCTGGGCTCGCACCTGAGTCCGCTCGCACGCAGTCATATTGAGCACGCCGACGTGGTGTTTGCCGGCGTCTCCGACGGCATCGTCGAGCTCTGGCTGCAGGGCATGCACCCGGACGTGCGCAGCCTGCAGCCGCACTACCGCGAAGGCCTGTCTCGCCTGCGCACCTACGAGCAGATGGTCGAGGTGATGCTGGCCGAGGTGCGCGCCGGCAGGAAGGTGGTCGGGGCGTTCTATGGCCACCCGGGCGTATTCGCGCTGCCGCCGCACCGGGCCATCGCCCAGGCGCGGGCCGAGGGCTACGCCGCGCACATGGATCCGGGCATCTCGGCCGAGGACTGTCTCTACGCCGACCTCGGCATCGATCCCGGACGCGTCGGCTGTCAGCACTTCGAAGCCAGCCAGCTGATGTTCTATCGCCGCCGCATCGACACCTCGGCCTACCTCGTGCTGTGGCAGGTCGGTATCGCCGGAGACCAGTCGCTGGCGCGCTTCTCCACGCCGGCGGTCTATCGCGAGGTGCTGGTCGACGTACTCGCCCAGGACTATCCGCGCGACCACCCCGCGATCATCTACAAGGTGGCGACGCTGCCGATCCACGCGCCGCGCATCGAGCACACCACGCTGGCCGGCCTGGTCGCCGCGGACATCGACCTGCACGCCACGGTGGTGCTGCCACCGGCGCGGGAGCTCGAGCCCAATCCTGCGGTGCGCGAGCGCCTCAGCCGCCTCGATCAGGCCCTGGGTCATGCCTGAGCCGGACATCAACGCCATCGCCGCCGGCTTCGTCTTCGAGACGCCGCGGCTACAGGTGCGCCCGCTGCGCGCCGATGACGAGTCGGTCTACTGCGATCTCTACACGGACGCGGAAACCCAGCGCCATACCGGCGGCGCGCTGGCGGCCAGCGCCGCCGCGCGCAGCTTCGGCGCGGCGCTGGCGGCACCGCGCCGGCGGCCGCTGCGCCGCCTGTTTCTGATGCTGTGCGACCGACGCGACGGTCGCGGCCTGGGCCTGGTCGGCCTCAACGGCATCGACGAAAGTGCCCGGCGCACCGAAATCGGCATCCTCATGACGCCGCAGGCACGTGGTGCGGGTTATGCGCGGGAGGGATTCGGCGCACTGGCCGGTCAGATCTTCCGCCGCTTTCCGATCGACGAAATCTATGTGCAGTACGCTAGGCAGAACATCGGCGCGGATCGTCTCGCGACCGGAGTCGGCTTCCGCTACGCCGATCGCCCAGGCCTGGCCTGCGGCGCCGATCAGCGTGTGGCCGTGATGTATAGTGAACGAGTGGTTTTGTCCCATTTTGAAACATTAGCGAGGTAGAGCGATGTCCAACGTCATCGATTTTCTGAACCGCATCGGCAGCGACAGCAGCTTGCGTCACGCGGAATCGACCCAGCTCGCCCGTGAGCTGGCACAGGCACAGATCGCGCCGGAACTGCAGGCGGCGATCCTTGCCGGCGACCAGCAGCGCCTCGAAGCGGTGCTTGGTGCGCGCACCAACGTGATCTGCGGCCTGTCCCCGGCCGAGCAGGACGACGCGCCGGAGCCCGCCGACGACGACGAGGAGATCCGGTTGCAGCAGGTCGCGCGCGTTGGCTGATAGTCACCGCGGCGCAACCGGGGCCGTCCGACGCATTGCGTCGGGCGGCCTTGCCGTGCTGATGCTGTTCCTGATCGGCATGCACTCGGCGCTGACGGCGAACAGCGATCAGCTGACCCAATGGCTGGCCGACGCCGACCGGGTCAAAAGCTCCGACTACACCCGTTTCGCCGCGTTGCTCAACCAGGTCGAGATCGGTTCGGCAGCGCTCTCGCCCAAGCAGCGCCAGCTGCTCGCGTTCCTGCGCGCCTGGCAGCGCAACTACACCGGTGAATTCGACCAGGCCATCGTCGAGTTCAAGAACGTCATCGATCGCGCCGACGACGAAGTGCTGCGCACGCGCGCCGGCGCGGCGATGATCAATGCAATGGCCATCGCGCGGCGCTATTCGGAGGCTTATTCCTATCTCGACCTGCTGATTGAGCGCCTGCCTCAGATCAGCGACACCAAGGCGCGCGACCAGATCCTGCACGTCGCAGCGCTGCTCAACAATGAAGCCGGCCAGTACGAACTCGCGCTCGAATACAGCGCGCGGCTGCTGGCACAGGCCGTCGGCGGCCGCGGCGAATGCATGGCGCGGCAGCTACTGGTGCAGACCCAGTACGAACTCGACCAGCTGGAACCGGCCGGCGGCGAAGTGACCCAGGCGCTCGCCGTGTGCGAGCGCAACGACGAGCCGATCTTCGCGAACTTCGTGCGCGTGTTCGTCGCGCGCCGTCTGATCGACCGGCACCAGTACAAAGAGGCCGCGTCGATGCTCAGCGCCAAGTACGACGAGATCCAGGCCACGCGCTACCCGCGCCTGACCACCGAGGTCGACGTGCTGCTCGCGCAGGCATTCTTCTCCAGCGGCGATGCGGCCCAGGCCAAGGCCTATGCGCTGCGCGTCGTCGACAAGCGCGTCGCGAGCGCGGTCACCGATCCGCTGGTCAGCGCGTACAAGCTGCTCTACCAGATCGCGCAGCAGGCCGGTGACGAGCGCACCGCGCTGTCGTACCACGAGAAATACGCCGAGGCGGATCGCAAGAACATCGACGACGTCAGCGCGCGTTCGCTGGCGTACCAGATGGTGCGGCACCAGTCGATCGCCAACCGCCTGCAGATAGAGACGCTGAACAAGCAGAACCAGGTGCTGCAGCTCGAGCAGCAGCTCGGCGCCAAGGCCGCCGAGGCGAGCCGTTTGTACATCGCGCTGCTCGTCGCGGGGCTGCTGATGGTGTTCCTGTGGGCGCTGCTGACCAAGCGCCGCCAGCTACATTTCCGCCGCCTGTCCCAGCGCGACGGCCTGACCGGCATCGACAACCGGCCGCATTTCCTTGATCTCGCCCGCCGCGCGCTGGATGAAAGCCGCCGTGGCGGACGCGAGTGCAGCCTCGTGCTGTTCGACCTCGATCATTTCAAGAGCATCAACGATCGCCACGGCCACGCCGCCGGCGACCATGTGCTCAAGCAGGTGTCCGCGGTCTGCGGCACCTATCTGCGCACCAATCAGTATTTCGGCCGCATCGGCGGCGAGGAATTCGCCTTGCTGCTGGTCGACTGCGGCCTGGATCGCGCCGCCCGTTTCGCCGAACAGCTGCGTCTGGCGCTGGTCGCTGCCAATGCGGCGAGCGGGCTCGATGGCGTGATCATTTCAGCAAGCTTCGGCGTTGCCTCGACCGACCAGTCGGGATACGAACTTCGACAGCTCATGGCAAAGGCCGATGCGGCGCTGTATGTGGCCAAGCGCGACGGCCGCAATCGCGTCGTCATCACGCAGACGGATCCTTCGCAGGCGCGACTCGCCTGAGCGTTGCGCTGCACGATTGACGCTTCCGGATACCCTGCCGCACCATCGTGCGGCATCCGCGCCATCCATCCCGGCGACATCGCCGCATCATGACCCGCCGAACCTGTGCAGAGGGGACAGGTTGTACGGTTGCCGACGCCGCTTGCGGCGCCGGGGCGGGAGCGTCGTTGCCACTGTCGGCCGCGCAGCGCCGCATCTGGTTCGTTTCGCGTCTTGGCGCGGCGCATTCCGCCGCCTACCACCTGTGCATGGGCATGCGCCTGAACGGCGCGCTCGACGTGGAACGGCTGCAGTCCGCGCTGGACCGCCTGCTTGATCGCCACGACGCCTTGCGCTGCCGCATCGTCGAGCAGTCCGGCGCACCACGCCTGCTGATCGCCGCCGCCGGCACGCAATCGTTCGCGCTGGAGCGGCACGATCTACGCGGCCGTGCCGACGCGGATGCGGCCATCGCGGCGTTGGTGCGAGAGGAGGCGCGGCAGCCGTTCGTGCTGTCGCAGGGACCGCTGGTGCGGGGACGCCTGGCCGCACTGGCCGACGGACAATATGTTTTTTTGTTCACCGTGCATCATGTCGTCGCCGACGCAACCTCGCAGCGCCTGCTCGCGCGCGACCTCGATGCGCTGTATGCGCAGCTTGGCAGCGCCGTCGCAGCCATGCCCGCGGACCCGCACCGCTTCGCCGATCACATCGTCGCGCAGCATGCTGCCGCGGACTGCCCGGCACTGGCGCCGCAGCACGACTACTGGCGCCGCAACCTGCAAGGCGCGCCGGCGCTGTGGGCGCTGCCCACCGACCGGCCGCGCCCGCCGCAACAGGACGCGGCGGGCGCGTTCCTGCCCTGGGCGCTGCCCGCGGAGCTGATCGCGCGCCTGCGCGCGCTGGCGCGACGCCGCGGCACTAGCCTGTTCGGCGTGCTGCTGGCCGCATGGAGCGGCACCGCGATGCGCCTGGCGGACCAGCGCGACCTCATCGTCGGCGTCGCCGCGGCCGGCCGCGAACCGGCTGCACAGACCACGGTCGGCTGCTTCGTCACCACGCTGCCGGTGCGTGTGAGCACCGGCGATACGTCCACGCTGGGCGACTTGCTGGCGCAGACGGCGGCAAGCCTGCAGGCCGCGCGCGAACACCAGGACCTGCCGTTCGAGCAGATCGTCGAGCAGGCGCGTGTGGACCGCAGCCTTGGCCACAACCCGCTGTTCCAGAGCCTGTTCACCTGGCTGGGCCGCGACAACGCCGGCTTCGCGTTCGACGCGGTGGCGGTGCAGCCGCTGCGCGAGACGCTGGACAAATACGGCCTGGACGACGGTACGGCTGCCGCCGGGCAGGCGCCGCTGATCCTGTTCGGGGGCATCGACGCGCAGGCGCCGGTCAAGCTCGATCTGTCGCTGACCTTCTGGCAGGCCGGCGAGGCGGTGGCCGGCGGTATCGAATACGCGACCGCGCTGTTCGAGCCGGCGAGCATCGCCCGCCTGCTGTCGTGCTGGACCCGGCTGCTTGAGGCGTTCTGCAGCGACGACACGCAACCGCTCGACGCTGTCGCACTGCTCGACGCGGCTGAGTTTGCCCGAGTGGTATACAAATGGAACGATACCCAGGTGGACTATGCATCATCGTGCCTGCACGAGCTCGTCGAGGCCCAGGCCGCGCGCACGCCCGACGCGCCGGCGCTGGAATTCGGCGCGCAGTGCCTGAGCTATGCCCAGCTCGACCAGCGCGCGAGCCTGTGGGCGCGCCAGCTGCGCCAGCTCGGCATGGGCGCGGGCCACTGCGTCGGTGTGGCACTCGAGCGCGGCGTCGACCTCGTCGTCGCGCTGCTGGCCGTGCTCAAGTGCGGCGCGGCGTACGTACCGCTGGATCCGGCGCAGCCGGCGCGGCGCATCGCGCATGCACTGAATGACAGCACGGCGCGCGTCGTGCTGGCCAGCGATCCGCGCGCCGAATGGATAGAGCTGCTTGAGCATCCCGTGCGCGTGCTCGATGCCTGCGATCTGGCGACGGCGCAGCCCGCTGCCGGCGGGGCGCCACCGGCGCGCGCGACCCCGCGGGACCTGGCCTATGTGATCTACACCTCGGGCTCGACCGGCCTGCCCAAAGGCGT
>JAAFHE010000259.1 GCA_013298265.1 Lysobacterales bacterium
ACGTAGCGGGCGACGTAGCCGTCGAGTGCATCGACCTGCTCCACCGCCAGCGCGGCAAGTGCGCCGTCGTCGCCGACACGTCGACGCAGCGGCCCGAGGCGCTCCAGCGCGGCGAGCACTTCGCTACGGGCGTTCGCGCGCACGATCACCCCGGCACGCGCGCCGCAGGCATCGCGCACCGCGAGCAGCACGCTGCGCGCCAGCAACGCGGCCAGCATCAGCAGCAGCGGCAGGCTGCCGGTCTCAACCTCGGACGGCGCTGCAGAACTGATCCAGCGATCGACGAGTGCCGCGAGCGCCGCGGCGAACACCACGAACGCGAGCGTCGCGCCGACACCGCAGCCGACACCGGCCCAGGTCCAGCCGCGCACCGGCCGCAGTCGCGCAGCGAGCCAGTCCTGCCCGGCGCGCTCGTGCTCGACCGCACTCATCGCGCGCGGCGGTCGCAGCTCAGGACTTCGGCTCCTCGTCGGCGGGATAGCCTTCGAACTCCAGCCACATCGCATTGATGATCGCGGCGAAGCAGGCCATCAGCACGCCGAGTATCCAGGCGAAATACCACATCGTCGCAACTCCTCAGACGTTCTTAGCCCTCCCCTTCAAGGGGAGGGTTGGGTGGGGATGGTGTGTGCGTGAAATGAAAAGCCAGCTGGAACACCGTACTGGTTCCGCAACAAAAATGTGCGTTCTCTGGAGAAAGCGACAACCAACCCATCCCCACCCAACCCTACGGCCCGTTGGGCTTTCAAGGCAGCCAGGAATCTTGCGGTTCTGAGCGGCCGCCTTTCACCCCCTTGAAGGGGATGGCTCCAATGCACTCGGCAGACATGGCGCATTGGTACTTTCGGAATCTTTCAATAATGCGCATCCGAACCGCGGACGTGTTCGACCATCACCGGCCCGCGCATCACGCGGAAGACCCAGCTCGTGTACAGGATGATCAGCGGCAGGAACAGCACGGTCATCCAGAACATCCAGCGCAGGGTCAGCAGGCTCGAGGTCGAATCCCAGACCGTGAGGCTGTGCGAGGGCATCAGGTTCGACGGCATCATGAACGGAAACATCGCCACACCGGCCGTGAGTATCGTCGCGGCGATGGCGAAACCGCTCGCGACGAAGGCCCAGCCCGCGCGCCGCGACGCCAGCCACCACGCCACACCGGCACCGGCGAAGCCGAGCAGCGGGATCAGCCACAGCACCGGCAAAGCACGGAAATTCGCGAACCACGCGCCGGCCTCGACGACGACGGTCTTGGCCAAGGGATTCGAGCCCGCCTGCGTGCCGGCGAACGAGGCGAGACGATAGCCGTCGACGCCGAATGCGATCCACAGGCCCGCGCCGGCGAAGCTTGCGACGAAGGCCAGCGCGGCGATGCGATGCCAGCGCCGCGCGCGGGCGCGCAGTTCGCCGACGGTCTTGAGCTGCAGGAATACCGCGCCGTGCATCACGAGCAGCGACAGGCTGACCACACCGACGAGCAGCGCGAACGGATTGAGCAGGCCGAAGAAATTGCCGTCGTAGTACACGCGCAGGGCTTCGTCGTAGCGGAACGGCACGCCGAGCAGCAGATTGCCGAACGCGACGCCGAACACCAGCGCCGGCACGAAGCCGCCGATGAACAGACAGACATCCCACAGCGAGCGCCAGCGCGGGTCGGCGAGCTTGCTGCGGTAGTCGAAGCCGACCGGGCGCAGGATCAGCGCGAACAGCACGAGGATCAGCGCGACGAAGAAACCCGAGAACGCCGCGGCATAGATCAGCGGAAACGCAGCGAAGATCGCGCCGCCGCCGAGGATGAACCACACCTGGTTGCCCTCCCAGGTCGGTCCTATCGTGTTGATCAGCACACGGCGCTCGTCGTCGGTCCGCGCCACGATCGGCAGCAGCACGCCGACGCCGAGATCGAAGCCGTCCATGATCGCGAAGCCGATCAGCAGCACGCCGAGGAACAGCCACCAGACCACGCGCAGCGTCTCGTAGCTCATGAGGAAAGTCAGTGCGTCGGACATGGCGTGCTCCTCAGGCCTTGGACGGTTCGGCCGGTGCATCGGCACCGATGACTACCGCATGACCCGGCGCCGAGGCGCCGGGTGCGGCAGCATGCCCCGGCGCGTCGTCCGGCTCGGCCGGCCCTTTGCGGGCGAACTTGATCATCAGGTACATCTCGACCACGAGCAGCGCCGTATACAACAGCACAAATCCAACGAGACTGAAGACGAGATCGCCCACCGTCAGCGACGACACGCTCATCCAGGTCGGCAGCACTTCCGCCACGGTCCAGGGCTGGCGGCCGAGTTCCGCCACGATCCAGCCCATTTCCGAGGCAATCCACGGCATCGGCATCATCACGACCGCGAGCTTGAGCACCCAGCGCTGGCGCATGATCGCGCGACGCGAAGCCGAAACCAGCGCGAGCACGAACACCACGAGCATGAACACGCCGCAGGCGACCATGATGCGGAAGGCCCAGAACAGCGGCGCCACGGGCGGTATCGCATCACGCGCGGCGCGCGCGATCTGCGCATCGGTCGCGTCGACCACATTGGGCGCATAGCGCTTCACGAGCAGGCCGTAGCCCAGATCGGGCTGCCGCTCCAGCAGCGCCGCGCGCGCCTGCGCATCGGCCGGATTCGCACGCACCCGCTGCAGGGCCGCATAGGCCTGCATGCCGCTGCGGATGCGTACCTCGTGCTCGGCGACGAGATCCTTGAGCCCGGTCACCGGCTCGGTCAGCGAGCGCGTCGCGATCAGGCCCATGAGCCACGGGATCTCGATCGCGTGGTTGGTCGTCATGTTCTCCTGGTCGATAAACCCGACGACAGTGAATGGCGCCGGCGGCGGATGGGTTTCCCACATCGCCTCGATCGCCGCGAGCTTCACCTTCTGCACATGGCCCAGTTCATAGCCGCTCTCGTCGCCGAGCGTGATAACCGACAGCGTAGAGGCCAGGCCGAACGCCGCGGCAATCGCGAACGAACGCTGGGCGAACGCGACATGCCGGCGCTTGAGCAGATACCAGGCGCTGATGCCGAGCACGAAGCAGGAACCGGTGACATAACCCGCCGACACCGTGTGCACGAACTTGACCTGCGCGACCGGACTGAAGAACACCTCCGCGAAACTGGTCAGTTCCATGCGCAGCGTATCGGGATTGAACTCGGCGCCGACCGGATACTGCATCCAGCCGTTGGCCACGAGGATCCACAGCGCCGAGAAATTCGACCCCAGCGCAACGAGCCAGGTCACGCCCAGATGCTGGACCTTGCTCAGCCGTTCCCAGCCGAAGAAGAACAGGCCGACGAAGGTCGATTCGAGGAAGAACGCCATCAGTCCTTCGATCGCGAGCGGCGTGCCGAAGATGTCGCCGACGTACTGCGAGTAGTACGACCAGTTCATGCCGAACTGGAATTCCATCGTGATGCCGGTGGCGACACCCAGCGCGAAGTTGATGCCGAACAGCTTGCCCCAGAACTTCGTCATCTGCTTGTAGATCTCGTTGCCGGTCATGACATAGACCGACTCCATGATCGCCAGCAGGAACGACAGCCCGAGGGTCAGCGGTACGAACAGAAAGTGATACAGCGCAGTCGCCGCGAACTGCAGGCGGGACAGCTCAACTACGGTGTCCGAGATCATCGGCAATCCTCTTCACAACGGTTCACGCGCAAACGCGCCGGCGTGTCGGCAAATGGGCTGGTAACGGCGCCGCTGGCGCATGCTGTTGGCGCGATGGCCGCGAGGCACCGAAGCCGCGGCGCAGTGTAGCGCCCAGCGGAACGTTCGCGACGGCAGGGAAGGCGCGCCGGCGGCGTCACCGCCGGTTCCGGGCGCGGCAAGACGATGTTCACGCGCCGGGCTCTGCCGCTGCGTCCGCACGGCGTACTGAGCAGGATCAATGGCTTCCGCAACGGGAGATCAGCGCAAAACGACAGACGCGGCAATGTCCGCTACAGCGTCAACCTGCCGCAGCGGCAACTTGCCGCAGCGATGGCCGGATCATGAGTTCCAAGCCACCACGCCGAGTCCTGCTATTCCGGTCACGCTCGAAAGTGGTGTGAGAAAGGCGGGTTAAGCGCAGCATCCCAATTTTGTCATTCCCGCGTAGGCGGGAATCCAGTGACTTCAGGCCTTTTCGACCTAGCGAGGGCGCTGGATCCCCGCCTACGCGGGGATGACGGGGCTTGAGTCAGTGCCATTCGCCATAGGCCTGGTATCCGGACCGTGGCGGCACCGAGTCGTCGACGACGACCTGGGTTCTGCTGAGCCAGCCGCCGTTGCCATTGGAGACACCCGCGTTGCCGCCGCCCGATGCGTGTCGTGTTACGCACCATCGCACGACGCCGGTGCACGATCGGACTGCGTCGACGCGGTGGTGATGCCTGATCGATGCCGGGCGGATCTCGCATCGATCACCACCGGCTCGGCGCGCAGCAGGCAGACGCGCGCGTTGCCGCCTTCGAACCACGGCTGCAGTGCTGCGCCGCTGCGGTCGGAGCGGGCCAGCGCGACGAGTTGCGGCGGCTTGCGGGTGGTCAGCACGGCGGCGACGCCGCGCTCGAACAGCGCGCGCGGATGCAGTGCCGCGCTCTGGCCCTGCACGATCACGGTCTGGCCTGCGCCGGCGGTCGCGAGCATGGCGTCGAGGGTGTCGTTGCACATCGTCGAGCCGGTGACGGACAGCGTGTCGCAGCGTTCGAATATCGCGCGCCAGCCGTGGCCGTCGGACAGGTGCACCGTGACATCGGGCCGGGCCAGGCGCATCGCAGCGGCGACATTGTCCATTTCTGTACGTCGTAGCGGCAGCCCCAGGTCGAGGATGCTCAGCGAGCGCAGCGAAGCCCGGCCGAGCAGGCGCCACATCAGTCCGCCGAAACCCACGACCGCGGCGTCGCGCGCGCCGTCGAGGCAGTGGTCCGGAAGGTCGGGCAGCGACCGCAGGCCGTAGTGCTCCGGAGCCGCGAGGACCGGCTCCGACAGGGCGGCCAGCAGCGCCGTGCGCAGGCACGCGATCTCCGGCGGCGCCGGTGTGTCGAACAGTGCGCGGCGCAGCAGCGGGTCGTGCACGGTGCGCGACAGCCAGTACGTCTCGTGCCGCGCCAGGTCATCCGCTGGCGGCGCATAGTTCAGCGCCCAGCCCGCCGCGCCGGTGTCGATCACTACACCGCAGTAGCCCTGCGTGAGAACGATATCGACGATGCGCCGGCCGACCGTCAGTCCGGTTTCGTCGAGATGGCGCAGCATATCGGCGGCGATGCTCATGAGGCCCGGCTCACGATGGCGGAGACGTCGGCGTCGGCCGGCGCCGCGGCGACGGCGAGGCCGGCGGCGGACAGTAGCTGCACCAGCGA
Organism: Lysobacterales bacterium; assembly: GCA_013298265.1. Taxonomy (GTDB): domain Bacteria; phylum Pseudomonadota; class Gammaproteobacteria; order Xanthomonadales; family Rhodanobacteraceae; genus Tahibacter. Next base: position 5,349 of record JAAFHE010000259.1, read on the forward strand.
GCCGTGACGGCGCAGCGCCCGGTCGCTGGCGTAGGCAATCACGTGGCGTGCGGCCGTAAATACCGCGTCCAGCGCGGTCTCCCGCGCCGGGGGTGGCAGGTCGAGCAGGTCCTCGGGCCGCAGCACGGCGAATTCCACCGGCGCATCGAAATCGGGTAGCTGCTGCGGCCCGCCGATGCCGAGCGCGTCCGCGCGGTGCGGCAGACGGCGCCGCGCGCGTGCCACCTGGTGTTCGCGCGTGTCCAGGCCGAACACGCGCAGGCGGCTGGTTTCCGCCTCCACGAGCTGCAGCAGGTAACCGTCGCCGCAGGCGAGGTCGAGCACGCTGCCGCCAGCCGCGCGCAGCCGCTTGGACTGCTCCCACACGACGTCGGCCTGGCGCGTGCGCCAGGCATACAGGCTGTCGAAGCCATAGGCCGGTGCATCGGCGTTGTCGAATTCGCCCTGGATCGCCCCGTCGACGGTGGCGACGACCGGTGCCGCCGGGCGCGGCGGCGCAGGCCGCGTCGCATAGTCCAGCCGCGGCGATGTCGGACCGGCCTCGGCCAGGATGCGCAGTACGGGCGTGTGCAGCTCGACGATGCCGTGGCGGCGCGAGTAGGACATGGGCCAGGCCATTGCCTCGGACAGCCAGGTCATGGCCTGACCATGGCCGGCCTCGTGGCCGCGGGCCAGCCGGTCGGCACCGAGCGCGCGCGATGCATCGCAGCGGTCACTGCAGGCGATGTGCGGCGACGCCGCGAGGCCCAGCGACTGCAGCAAGCCGTTGGCGGTGGGATCCGGAAGCC
>JAAFHE010000026.1 GCA_013298265.1 Lysobacterales bacterium
ACTCGCATCGGTCGCAAAGTCGCGGATCAGCCACGGGGTTTCTGTCGCAGACCAAGCAGCGGTCGCGGAGCCATCGCCCGCGGACAGCTTCACGATGCGGCCGTCTTCCGAGCCGATGTACAGCGCGCCGGCACCGTCGAGCAGCAACGCCGCCGGGACCATCGGCGAAATGCTGGCCGCCCACTGCGGATCAGACAAGCCGGTCGCTGCGGCGATCTTGAACGGCTGACCCAGGTGGTCGAGCGCATAGAGATACGCCGCACCGTCATAGACAAGATGCGTGAATGCGTGGCCGCCGAAGCTCCAGCTGGGATCGGCGACGCCGCCCGTATCAGCGCGCACGCGGCGCAGGCTGCTGTCGATCCCGTCGACGTAGTACATCCAGCCATCCGCGTCGAATACGGGCGCCACACCGCAACGCGCCGATACAGCGCTCCACTGGGTATCGAGTGCTCCGTCGGGCAACAACCTGGCCATGCAGCTCGCCGGCTGCCCGCCCATACTGTCGAACTCGCCGGTGACGAAGATGCCGCCGTCCGGCGCCGGCGTGACCCGTCTCGGCCAGTCGAACACCGGCGCGATCCAGCCCGGTTGCGGGTTCCAGTCCGCATCCAGCGTTCCATCCGGCAGCAGCCGCGCCAACCCGTTGCGGGCGACGCCGTCGATGGCGCTAAACGCGCCAGCAAGCAGCAGACTGCCATCGGGCTGTACCGCCAGCGAGCGTATTTCGCCCGCTTCGGTCAGGTGCAGATGCGGCGCCGGCAGTGGTGCGGGAACCTGCGCGATCGCAGTAGTGTGGTAACCCAGAAAGACGGCCAGCAGACCAGCGCAGATACGTCCGTGAATGTGCATCGAAGACATCGCAACTCCTTGTAGCGGGCCGGGAACGACCCATTGCATTTATTGCATTTCATGATCTCAGGGCTTGCGATGCTGCACTGCGATGGAGCATCTGCTCTACCCCCGCCGCCTAGCCTCGCGCGGTCCTCCCCGGGCAGCAGGAAATGACCTACGACTTCATCATCGTCGGCGCCGGATCGGCCGGCTGCGTGCTGGCCAACCGGCTCAGCGCCAATCCCAACCATCGTGTGCTGCTGCTTGAAGCCGGCGGCAGCGACTGGCATCCGTTCATCCACATGCCCGCGGGGCTGGCCAAGCTGGTCGGCAAAAAAGGCGTCAATTGGGATTATTCCACCGAACCCGAGCCACAGCTAGACGGCCGGCGCCTGTGGTGGCCGCGCGGCAAGGTGCTCGGCGGCTCGAGTTCGATCAACGCGATGTGCTACATCCGCGGCGACGCGCGCGACTATGACGAATGGGCGCGGCTCGCCGGCGATCCGGACTGGAACTGGGACGCGGTACTGCCCTACTTCCGCCGCAGCGAAGGCAATGAGCGCGGCGCCGACGGCCTGCACGGCGGCGATGGTCCGCTGTCCGTATCGAACCTGCGCCATCACAACCCGCTGTCCCAGGCTGCGATCGACGCGGCGGCGTCGGCCGGTCATGCGCTGAGCAGCGATTTCAACGGCCCGAACCAGAGCGGCTTCGGCTACTACCAGGTCACGCAGAAGAACGGCGCGCGCTGCTCCACCGCGCAAGGCTACCTGCGCCCGGCGCGCGCGCGCGCCAACCTCACGGTGATCACGCGCGCCACCACCGGACGCGTACTGCTCAGCAACGGCCGCGCGGTCGGCGTGGAATACCGCCGCCATGGTCGCGTGCAGCGCGTCGAGGGCGGCCAGGTGATCCTCAGCGGTGGCGCCCTGAACTCACCGCAGCTACTCATGCTGTCGGGTATCGGCCCGGCCGAGCAGCTACGCCAGCACGGCATCCGCGTCGAAGCCGACAACGCGCGGGTCGGCGCGAACCTGCAGGATCATCTCGACATCTGCACGCTGACGCGCTGCACCCAGCCGATCACCTACGACAAGACCAACGACGTCGCCATCGCGCTGGAGTTCCTGCTGCGCCGGCGCGGCATCGGCACCTCCAACATCGCCGAGGCCGGCGGCTTCGCGCGCTCGCGCCTGGCGCCGGACGAGCGCTGCGACCTGCAGTTCCACTTCGTGCCGGCGCTGCTCGACGATCACGGCCGCAACCGGCTTCCCGGCTTCGGCTATACCTTGCACGCCTGCGCGCTGCGGCCGAAGAGCCGCGGTCACCTCGTGCTGCGCTCGGCGGACCCGGCGGAGAAGGTCGCGATCCACGCCAATTATCTGAGCGATGCCGACGGCTTCGACCTGCGCATGCTGATTGAAGCCGCGCGCCTGTCGCGCGAGATCCTGCGGCAGCCGGCGTTCGACGCCTATCGCGGCGAAGAGCTCTTCCCGGGCGCGGCCATCCTCAGCGATGCGGATTTCGCCGCGTTCATCCGGCGCAAGGCTGAATCCATCTACCACCCGGTCGGCACCTGCCGCATGGGCAACGACGCCGATGCCGTCGTCGACAGCGAGTTGCGCGTGCGCGGCGTGGAGGCCTTGCGCGTCGTCGACGCCTCGGTGATGCCGGTACTGCCCGGCGGCAATACCAACGCCCCGACCGTCATGATCGCCGAGCGTGCGAGCGACCTGCTGCTGGGCGCGCAAACGAGCGTTCCGCAAGCGGCTTGAGCCGGGCCATCGCAACGGCCGCCGCGGCGCGACATGCGACCGCGGCGCGCATGTCCACGCATCCTGCCTCACCCGCTCATCGCAGTCCGTGAGATAGCCTCGCGGCATACTTCCTGACGTCGTCCCGCCGGCTCCGCAGCCGCAGCGACCGCGACGACACCGGACACCACGCCTTCAACCCCTCCCGTTCCCTGGCGGGAAGCGGCCGCGTGCGCGTTCCGGGCCGGATTCCTCTTTCAAGCTCGCGAGAACATGCCCATGCCCAACCCGTCACTTTCTTTGTTTACTTTTACCAGTTTCATCATTGCACCTGTCGAACGGCGACCAACGCAGGCCGCGACCGGCGCGAGTCGCCGCTTGCGGCGCCTGCTCGCCGCCGCCAGCGCCAACGAAGTACCGGACCCGTCTGAACACGCGCTGGCCCTCGATCTGAATGCGCATCTGCGGCAACTCGCGCAGGCCGAATGAACGATGCGGCGCAGGATCCGGATAGCGACATGAAGCAACTCCGCACATCCTGCGCCGCATCCTTCCTGCCGGAGTTCGCTCCATGTCGTTCCGCCTGCGTGGCCTTTCGCCCGAACCCTTCCGCCACCTGTTCGGCCTGTCCGACACGGCGTTGCGCGCACATGGCGCGCAGCGCTGTGTCGCGGACCGCACACCGGGCTTTCCCGACCGTATCGAATTGCGCGACGCGCAGCCCGGCGAAAGCCTGCTGCTGCTCAATCATGTGCATCAGCCAGCCGACACGCCGTACCGCGCGAGCCATGCGATCTTCGTCCGCGAGGGTGCGCAGTCGGCGTACGACGCGATCGACGAGATTCCCGAAGCGCTGCATCGGCGCATGCTGTCACTGCGCGCCTTCGACGCGCAGCACCTGATGCATGCGGCGGAACTCGCCACTGGCAACGCCATCGCCGAGACGGTACGCCGGCTGCTCGCCGATCCGGCGACGGCTTACATCCACGCCCACTACGCAACGCGCGGCTGCTATGCCGCGCATATCGAGCGTCCGCGCTGAGCCGGTGCTACCAGCCGTTGCAGCGCGGCCAGCGCTGCAGCGCTACGCCGTCATCGACCTGATAGGTGTCGTAAGCCGCCGCCGTCATGCAGGCGTGATTCGGCAATACGCGCACGCGGCAGCCGATCGGCAGCGCCGCGAACATGGCGGCCGATGCCGAGGCGTCGCGCGGCGCGATCAGGCCATGTTCCTGGTTCACCTCGACGACGCGCAAGTCCGCCAGCGGCTGTCCGTCGATAGCGCAGACCTGGCCGTAACCGTAGTCGATGGCCTGGCCTGCCGTGCCATGGTCCTTCGACAAGGCCAGACCGCCTGCGTCGATGATGACGCGTCCCGTGTCGCGCTTGTGGCTGATCACCGTGGCAAGCACCGACAGCGCGATATCGTTCACTGTGCAGACCCCGAGGTTGCTCTGCACGAGATCGTTGAACACGTAGACGCCGACGCGCGCCTCGGTCACGCCGCTCAGGTCTTCAGCGAAGCTCATGCTCGGCGTGGAACCGACGCTGACGCGCGCGCAGTCGAAACCGGCAGTGCGCAACTGCGCCGCGGCCTGCACTACGGCCGAACGTTCAAGTTCCGCATGCCGGCGCAGCGCTTCTGCACCGACGCAGCCGTAAGACGCGCCGGCGTGGGTCATGACGCCGCCGAAACGCAGATGCGATGCCGCCTCGAGCCCACGCGCAATCTCGACGATGCGCGGATCCATCGGACGCAGACCGGCGCGATGGCCATCCGCGTCGATCTCGATCAACACCTCGAAGGTCACGTCTTCGCGTTGCGCGGCAACGGCAATGTCGGACGCGGTCGCGACGTCGTCGACGATAAGCTGCACGCTGGCGCCGGCCCTGACCAGCGCCGCAGCGCGCGCGAGCTTCGACGGCACGATGCTCACCGCGTAGAGCAGGTCGCGAAAGCCGTCGGCGACGAAATACTCCGCCTCGCGCAGCGTCGACACGGTGACCGGACCGGTGCCGCCGCCGACGATGCGTCGCGCGATCTGCGTGCACTTGGCGGTCTTCACATGCGGCCGCAGGTCGACGCCGAGGCGCGCGGCAATGGTGTTCATGCGCGCGATGTTGCGGTCCAGGCGCGCGAGGTCGACAAGAAGCGCCGGCGTGTCGACGTCGAAGCGGTCCGGGGCGAGTGGTGCAGTCGCGGGCATGGATGGATCCGGCGGACACAGGGAAGGCCATTGTCGCCGACCGCGCGCGCGACCGCAGCAGTGACGGCGCCGGCTGGGCAGTTGCAGGGGGACTGCGGCATGGTGCCGCAGCGGCCGCACGGCGGTTGACGCCACCGCGGCCACCGGCTATTAGTTAACTAACTAATTAACTGCTGAACTATCCATGGAAAAGGTATTCGAGGCACTCGCATCAACGGCACGGCGCAAGATCCTCGCCTACCTCAACCAGGGCGAACTCAGTGCCGGCGAGATTGCAGAACGGTTTGACTTCAGCAAGCCGGCCCTGTCCGGCCATCTGCGCATACTCGAAGAGGCCGGCCTCATCGCACGCGAAAAGCGCGGTCAGTTCGTCTATTTCAGGCTCGTCCCCGACCGCCTCGCCAACACCGTGTTCGCCTGGGCGGCCGAACTGTGTCCGGTAGCGCGCCCGCTCAAGCGCGAAAGCCGCGTACGAGCCAGTCGGCGCAGCTGATTCGAAGCAAGCCCGCAACAGACCAGGAGCGTGGCCATGCTGGCCTTAAATGAAGTAGTGCAGACTTTCCCGAGCGTACGACTGCCGGGCGCCGGCGCCGGCGGCCCGCCCGTGGAGGTATCGCTGATCGCACAGCTAGGCATCGGCGCGGGCGACCAGCTCTATGCCGGCGCAACCGCACGGCAACGTGCCCATGCGGAGTTTGTCGACGAACTCGATGAACCCTCGACGCGGCTGGCCGGCATGGATCTCGCGCATGGCGACGCGACCTCGCTGTACTCCTTCGCCGTCGGCCCGCGCGGCCATCCATTCCATCGCCACGCCGGCCATCGCGTATTCACCGCCGTGTCCGGCAGCGGCGGCGCACAACTGCGCTTTTCCAGCGCGAGCAGCACCGACATCGCACGCGATCCGCGCAGTTTCCTGCGCCAGTTGCGCTTCGTCGACATTCCTCCCGACAGCCTGTTCACCGTGCGCTTCGCCGGCGAGACCTGGCACCAGTTCGCGCCACGCAACGCGGGGGCGGCGCATCCGACGCTGTTCGCGCTGTCCTGCCATACCAACGAACTCGGCGGCAATCTGCCCGAGGCTCTGCGCGCCCGCGTGGAAGCCGGCGCCGCGACGATCCCGGCCCTGACCGAATTGCTGCCCGCGGAAGTGACCACGCTGCTTGCGAGCGGCGAACACGATCCTGCACGCGTGCCGACCGTCGCCCTGTCGCTCTACGCACCGGCCGCCTCGGCGCAGGGGGCGGTCTGCCGCGGACTGCGCAGCCTGTCCGGCCGCGTGCGCGGACGACTGCGGCACTGGCGTGCGTCGCCGGGCTTCCTGTCCGGCAACGGCCACGCCGTCGCGATGCAGTCGTTGCCGGCCGACTCGCTGCTCGCAGAGGCGCTCGCGGAGCATTGTCACCACGAGGATTCGTTCGTGCTGGAAAGTGCGGTCGGCGAGCTGCGCGCCGATTCGGCCAGTGCATGGCTGTCGGCGCTGCTGCAGGGTTTTCTCGACAACCGTCCACGCGGCGTGTCGCGCCTGATGACGCTGCGCAACATGCTCGTACGCCCGCTGGGACTGCGTACGAGCCCGCTCGGCTGTCCGGTATCGTCGCTGCTGTGCGAGCAGCCGGAACGGCGCTTCGATGGACGCTTTCCGGTGCTCGGCCAGGCCGTCTCGGCCGACGACCGCAGCGCCGAAGTCCTGCTCGGCGCCGACGACAAGCACTTGCGCTTCCGCTCCAGCGTGCGCGTCGACATCGGGGCCGATGGCCGCATCCGCTTCAGTCTGAGCACGCGCGTACAGTGCAAGAACCTGTTCGGCCGCTTCTACATGGCGAGCATCGACCGCGTACACCGCGGCTACATCGCGCCGGCGATGCTGCAGCTCGCGACGGCGTGGGCGATTCGGCAGCGTGGGTGAAACTGCGCGGTAATTTATTGAGTGAATACAGCAAGCAATACACCATCCCCACCCAACCCTCCCCTTGAAGGGGAGGGATTTTTAGCGTCGCGGCGTGCCTACGAACAGCCGGAATCGTCGCAGAAGCCCGGCGGTTCATGAGTTTTCGCGATGAACAGCCCTCCCCTTCAAGGGGGTCAAAGCGGGTGGCTAGAACCGAAGGTTCTCATCTGCTTTGACGCCCAACGGGCCGGAGGGTTTGGGTGGGGATGGTGTTGCTTGAAAGCGCCCGAGCTCTGCGCTATCCCTAAAACTTCACGCTGAACCTCGCCCAGTAATAGCGCCCGACCGTATCGAACGTGACCGGATCGGTATTGCCGTTGACTACGTTGTTCTGGAACAGGATAGGCGGCTGCTTGTCGAACGCGTTGTCCACGCCGAGTTCCACGCGCGCGTTGATCGGTTCGATGCGATAGCCGACCTGCAGGTTGTGGTACGTGCTCGCGCCATAGCCGACGACGACGTTGGGGAAGGTGCCGTCGGCGGAATCGCCGCCGGGCCGCAGGGTTCCCAGATCGAAGCCGTGCACGTAACGCGTCGTCCAGCTCGCGTCGATATTGCCCAGTTCCCAGTTCAAGGTGCCCAGGCCGCGCCAGCGGGCGTAGTTGCCGAGCTGACGGTTGAACTGGCCCGCGGCGAAGATCGAGCCGGTGGCCGTGCCGGTGTTGTCGCGGATTAGCTGGTTGAACTGCGCCGTATACGTGGCATCAAGGCCGATGCGAAAGGTACCGATCGGCGTCTCCGGCAGGCGGTACTTGATGCTGAAGTCGGCGCCCTTGGCGTCGAGGCGGCCGAGGTTCAAGGTCGGCTGGTCGATGTAGAACACCTGGCCGTCGGCCGCGAAACGATGGATGAAATCGCAGAGGTTGCCGGCGGTGAAGCACTGCAGCGCGACGGTGTTGACGTCGAGTGCGCTGATGTTGTCGTTCAGCGCGAAACGCCACAGGTCGATGCTCGTGGAAAGCCCTTCGATCCAGCTCGGATCGTAGACGACGCCCCAGGTGAAGGCCTTGCCCTGCTCCGGCCTGAGGCTGGAGTTGCCGGTGACGAGGCCGGTGATCTGGCCGTTCGGAGGCCCAGCGAAGCTGCCGTCGCGCGGCACGTTCTGGCAGGCTCGATCGATGTTCGCATTCGCCCCCACCGGCGAGGTCACGCCGATGCACGGATCGCGGAACGTGGGCGCATTCGCCGCCGGGGCCGCGAACAGGTTCGAGATCGTCGGCGCACGGAACACTTCGGCGATCGTGCCGCGCAGCAACACGTCGTCGAGCGGACGCCACTCGACGCCGAACTTGGAGCTGGTCGAGTCGCCGAAGGTCGAATACTTCGAGTAGCGCGAACCGAGCGTGATGTTGAGGGTCTTGGCAAACGCCACGTCACGCAGCACGGGAATGAAGGCTTCGCCGTAGAGTTCCTTGACGTTGTAGCCGCCGATCACGGCCGAGGTGCAGGTCTCCTGCGCGAGCAGGCAATTGGTGTAGTCCGGCGGCAACGCGGTCACCAGGAAATCCGGGGTGACGCTCTGGTACTCCTTGCGGTACGAGGCGCCAAGCGCAAGGCTGACGACACCGGCCGGCAGCTCGAACAGCTCGCCGTTGGCATTGATCTCGCCTTCGCGCTGGACGTACAGCGTGCTGGTGCGATACGGCGCCTCCAGTAGCGCGAATCCTTCGGGCGTCTCGGACGGATTGAATGGGTTCACCGGGACACAGCCGGCGATCGGCGCACTCGGCGTACCGCAGGTCGGCACACCGGCCGCGTTGATGAACGACGGCCCCAGCGCGTTGGTAAGGTTGGGCTGGAAGATGTAGCCGCCGAACTGGCGGCTCTGCGAGAAATGGCCGTAGGTGAAGTTCGCATCCCACTGCCAGCTGGTGCTGCCGAAGCCGCCGCGCAGGCCGAGGTTGATCTGATCGGTGGCGACCGAGGTCGAGGCACGGCGGTTGCCGATCGCTTGCAGGCGCAGGAAGAACGCGTTGCCCGAATCGTTGTCGCCGCTGCGGCCGAAGTCGATCCCGAACGGGTTGTAGACGTTGTCGGCCGAGATCAGCACGTTGTCGTTGCGCGCGTCGAACGGCAGCGGGGCAATCGCAAAGGCCGCCCGCGTCTTGTTGTGGAAGGCCTCGACGTAGGCCTCGACATTGTCGCTGATACGGTAGTTTCCGACGACGAACAGGCTGCCACGCTCCTGAGGCGTGAGCGCGAGGTTGCCGACCGCCTGGAAATTGAACGCGTCCGACGCAGGGTCGTAGCACTTGTAGTCGCTGAGCGAGCCGCCGCCAGCACCCGGGATGCGCGTGACCGAACCGGCGGAATTGGCCGGACAGTTGAACTGCGCAATGAGATCGCCGGGCAGGAAGATGCGTCCGCGCGGCGTGCGGCTGGAGCCGCCGGCCGCGACAGAGCCCGACGACAGGTACAGCGCCTCCTTGGAGAAATCGCGGTCGGCGGCCGAGACGGCATCCTGCTTGTGGTAGTTCACGCCGATCATGAGGCTGCCCTTGTCGCTGGTATGCCCCAGCGTCATGGTGACGCCCTTGCGCTGGCCGTCGTCGGCATCGGCGACGCCGTAGTCAGCAGCGAACTCGACACCCTGATAGTCCCTGCGCAGGATGAAGTTGACCACCCCGCCGATCGCGTCGGAACCGTAGATCGCCGAGGCACCGTCCTTGAGCACTTCGACGCGCTCGATCAGGTTGATCGGGATCGCATTGACGTCAGGTGCCGGACCCGCCAGGCGACGTCCGTTGACGAGGATCAGCGTGCGCGCCGTGCCGAGGCCGCGTAGATCGATGGTTGCCGCGCCGGTGCCGCCGCCGTTGTTGACCGCGCCGTTGGTCGCGGTCGCGCCGCCGGCAATGACCGGCGTGCTTTGCAGCAGGTCGCCGACGGTGAGCTTGCCGGTTTTCTCGATCTGCCCTTTGTCGATGACGAAGACCGGGCTGGCGGTTTCCAGGTCGACGCGGCGAATGCGCGAGCCGGTGACGACGATGGTTTCGAGCTTGTCGGCTTCAGAGGCCGGCTCAGGCTGCTGTGCCGCCGCAGGCAGCGCGAAGCAGCCCAGCAGGATGGCGCCTGCGCCGACACTGGGGCCGGCAAGAGCTGACTTTACGGCTCGGGGGAGCGAAGGACTGAACATGTGTTTCTCCTGAAATTATTCACAAATCGACCGCAGCGCCTAAGCCGGTGGTCGAGGCAATGGCGGCATCGGCGCGATCGGTGGGCGCGCAGGCAGGGCCGGCAAACCCGGGGAGAACCCGGTGCGGCAACGTTAAAAATCTGTGGCTGCGCCGAGTTGTCGCGAGTTGGCAGACGGCGTTGCGGAAACTGCGCAGCGCAGCAAATCGCTGCTGTCGCAGCGCCGCTTGCGCGTGGGGCGCACGCCTACACCGTGGTCGCGGCGCAGCGCGGCCGCGCTGATGCCGAAGCGCTGCTTGAACAGGCGCGAGAAGGCACAGCGGTTCTCAAAACCGCTGGCGCTCGCGATCTCGCTGATCGCCAGCGGCGAACAGCGCACGAGCCGGCGCGCGCGTTCCAGGCGCCGGTCGACGAGATACGCATGCGGGGTCTCGCCGTAGACCGAGTGGAACGCGCGAATGAAATGCCAGGGCGAATAGCTCGCGACACGCGCCAGCTCGGGAATGTCGAGTTCCCGCTCGCAGCGGGTCGCCATGAGATTGCGCACGCGCTGCAGGCGCAGGAACACGCTCTGGCGTTGTGCCAGCGTACGGCCGGGACAGCGTTCGATCATCGCCGAGAATCCGGACTGCAGATCGACCACGCCACCGAGCAGATCGTCGGCCGTGCTCTGCAGTGCGTATTCGCCGGCGTTTTCCAGCGTCGCGCGCACGAGGCGCAGGGCGAGTCGCCGCAGCGTTGGTGCCGCCGCATGCCAGGCCGGCACGAGACTGGGCTCGGGTGCGAGTCCGCCGCCGGCGCGGATCAATGCGCGGCGCCAGACGTTGCGTTGTGCCAGCAGCACAATCCACAGCGATGCTCCGCGACCTGTCGCCTGCAGCCGCTGGTCGGGTTCGCTGATCAACAACTGCCCCGGCTCGAGTGTGAAGCCGCTGTCGCCGTTGGCCAGGCGCAGCTTGCCGCGCAACGGCAGCCAGATGCCGCCGCCGTCACCGGCCGTCGCGAGGGTTGCACCACGACCACCACCGACGATCGCGAGCAGGTTGTCGCCGCAGCGCTGCCGCAACGCATCGGCGCCGCCGAGTTCCAGCCGCGCGCCGTGACGCAGGGATTCACCGATGATTCTCATGTCGTCTCCTTCGCCCGAATCTGGCGGCAAGGAATACGGCCGAGCAGCGGCGCCGGTCCCGAAATCGAGTGAGCCGTCGACGAGGTTGCGCTTAGAAAGCGGTGAAAAATCGGCGAGACTTTGCAGCAGTGCGCAGTGGCCGGCGTTTCAGCGCTGGCTCCGCAAGAACCGCAACAGACCGATATCAGTGTCGTTGCGAGTGATGCGGATGAGGACGAGGCGGCGCGCGTCGGCGGAAACGTCGAAGCTGCGATGATCGATCGCGTCGCGCGTGCGCCAGATGACTTCGTCCGTGCCGTCGGCGAGCGCGCGACGGCGCAGCAGGATCTCCTCGGGGCTCTCCTCGACGCTGTCGAAATACCACAAGGCGCCATTGCGCACATGCCACGCGAAGCGGTTGCCGACCACGGCAACAACCGGCTCCTTTGCCTCATCTTCGCCGAGCACGCGCACGCCATCGGCGTCGGCGCGGCTGTAGTAGATGCGCCCGCTCGCGGCGTCGGCCTCGACTGCCGCGACCCGCTCGCGCAGTAGGCGCGCTGGCGCGCGCGGTTCCGCAACATGCAGCAGGCGCGGGGTACGCACGTCCCGGTCGATCAGCAGATAGCCGGCCCGCGGCGCGTAGGTCCCGAAGCGCACGTCGATCGTCGGGTCCGACACGACGTGCCGGGCCTGGCTCTCGAGATCGATCTCAACCAGCTCGCCGCGGCCGTCACGCCGCCGCGTGACGACAACGTGGCGTCCGTCGAAACTCCATTGTGGATAAAGGTAAATAGCATCATCATCGCGAGTCAGGGCATGGCTCTGCCGCGTGGCCGCCTCGTGCAGCCATAGCTGCGGGCGGCCGCCGCGATCGGAGACGAAGACGATCCGGCTGCCGTCCGGCGACAGCGCCGCGTAGCTGTCGCTGCCGGTCGAGGGCGCCAGCTCGCTTGCGTCGTGCTCCGGCGTGTCGAGCAGCAGCCCCTGCATGATCGAGCGCGTACGCGGCACCTCATACGCGAGCGCGTCGCCGCGTGCGGCGATATCGGGCATCTGCGCCGGCGTCACGCCAAGGGCGCTGACGCGGCCGTCGGCGAGATCGACACGGTATAGCGCCTGACTGCCTGCATGATTGGACGCGAATACCAGGCCGCTGCCATCGGGCAGCCAGTCGAACCCGCGGATCATTGCCGCCAGATGAGTCAACCGGCGCACTTCGCCACCGGTCGCTGCGACGAGGTAGAGGTCGCAGTACGGCGAAAGGCCGCGGCGAAAGGCGATGTGTCTGCCGTCCGGCGAGTAATGCGGTGCAAGATCGTGCTCGGCCGTGTCGAAGGCGTAGTCGAAAGGCTGCGCCTGGCCACCTTCGACGGCGCGCAGGGCCAGATGAGCGGTACCGGGTCCATCGAAGCTCGTGATCGCGAAGCTGCGGCCGTCCGGCGACCAGTCGAAGCTCTCGAACATGCCCGGCGCGCAATCGCCGCGCAGGCGTTCGACACCGCCCAGCGCGTCTACTGTGACGATGCTGCAGCGCCGCCCCTCGTGGCGTACGAACGCGAGCTGCGCGCCGTCGGCCGACCATACCGGCCAGGATTCCTCGCCGACGCCTTCGCTCGGAAGCAGCGTTGTCGACGCGTTGACGCCGCGCACCTGCACGCGCTGGCGTCCGCTGTCCGGATCGAGCGCGACATAGGCCAGGCGCGAACCGTCGGGGGTCAGGCGCGGCGTGGATTCGGCGCCGGGCTCGGCCGTCAGCATGAGCGTCGCCCCGGTCACGGCAGCCACTGCCGTGCCGTCGCCGCGCCACAGGCGCACCAGGGTGACAGCAAGCGCGACCAGCGCCAACGCGGCACAGACCGCGATGAGCCAGTACCCGATGCGTGCTGCGCCTGGCTTTGTCTCTGCTGCCTGCGCAGGCGGCGCAGGCGCTGCTTCCGGTGCATCGCTTTCCGCGGTTGCGGCCAGCAGCAGGCTGTCGTCCCATTCCACGCTGGCGAGCAGGCGATAGCCCAGCCGCGGCACTGTTTCGATGAAGCGCGGCGTGGCGAGGTCATCGCCGAAGACGCGGCGTAGTTCCTTCACCGCCTGGGTCAACACGTCGCCGTCGCCGGCACGCCCGGCCCACACGCGCAGCAACAGCTCTTCGCGCATGCGCGTGACGCCGGGCTCACGCGCGAGTTCAAGCAGAACGCCGATCGCCTTGGGGGTGATGCGCTGCGATTCGCCGTCGCCGTGAACGCGCAGGGCACCCACGTCGACGCGCCGCCCTGCGATGCACAGCACTCGGCGCAAACTCGGATCGGCTATCGCTTCGGGTCGCATCAGTCAAATAACGAAGGCTTTCGTAGATTGAGCCAGCATGCCACAAACTCGTTGCTTCGGCACAACTGATGCGCAAGACATGCAACAGACTTGACGCAAGACCGCGCGGCGGCCAGCTCACCCGCGGAGGAATGTGCCAAAAAACCGCTGCAGCAAGGCGGCGGCGCGCAAGCAAACCCGATTGCCACGCGGCCGAACGCGCGACGGTCGCAATGTCACGCAATGCACGCCGGCACGGACAGCCCTTGCGGCGCGCTTTGCAGAACCTTTGCTCCGGGCTCACGAAACGCGCGAGCAGCCTGCGCACGCCATGCCTACTGCCGCAGCAGGCGCGCGACATGGATGCCATGCTCGCGAGCCGCTTTCGCTTCAAGCCGGTTTTCTCACCGCCATTCGTAGCGAGGCCGTCGAGACACCGTCCTGATGCGCGCCGCGGACTTCAGTGACGGCGAAGGTGTGGCCGACACGAGGGAGCCGCGCGCGTCAGGACGGCGTCTCGGCGACCGCAGTAGAAGGGGTGCGAGAAAGGCGGGTTAACTCTTTTCTTACCCGTAAACCCGGATGTTTCCGGCATGCTGTGCCGTTGTGACGCACGCGCAACTGCACGAC